>JAUVQZ010000144.1 GCA_030597865.1 Pseudomonadota bacterium
GCCTCACCGGCCCGGGCGGCCTCCACGGCGGCGTTCAAGGCCAGCAGATTGGTCTGGAAGGCAATGCCTTCGATCTCGCCGATGAAGGTGGCAATGGCGTCAGAATCATTCTTGATACCTTCCATGCTGGACTGCATGGCCGTCATGCTGCCACTGGCCTTGGCGCTTATCTGCTCGTTTTCCTTCATGGAGTTATGGGCCTGGGAGGAATTGGCGTCGTTCTGCTGGGTCATGGCAGTAATTTCTTCCAGGGAGGCGCTGGTCTCCTCCAGGGATGCCGCCATCTCCGAGGCCATTTCCGCCACGGTCTGGGAGGTGTGGGCCGTGACCTGCGCCTCCTCTGAGATGCGATCAGCGCTTAACTCAAGATCCTCAACAATGGCAGTGATCACCCTGACAATCATCTGCACAAAGAAAAAGGAGCCAATCAGGACAATGGAAACGGTGATGGCGCCGGCCACCATGAAAAAGAGGCTGAAGAGATCCACCTCGTCCACGGCTTCCTGTTTCAGACTCTGGGAGCCGCCGCGGAGCTCATCAACCGCAGCCTTGGTGCTCACCATCAGGTCATAATAATATTCAAAGAATTCGTCTTCAAAGACGTCCAGCGCCCCATCCATATCTTCCTGTTCCAGGGCCGGCAGAATCTGGTTGCTGATAATGGAACTCATGGTTGGCCATGACTGGGCCAGCTCGTTGTATGACTGGACAACGTCAGGGGCGTTTTCGATATTATGACAACTGCCGCAGGAGAGCTGGCCACTGCCGTCACCCTGGACACAGAGACGCATCTCCTCAATGGCCTGGTCAAATTTTTCCGAGGTGGTGGTCAGGCCGCTTAAGGTGTCAGGGTCATAATCAACGATCTGTGATTTGAGAATGCTGTTGAGAAGGTTGAGGTTGAGACGGGTGCGGGCGATGGAGTCGATATAGTTGGTCTTAAGCTCAATGCCGCTGTACAGCGTGCCGCCGATCTGCACGCGATGAATGATAAAAAGGGCGATAAGCGTGCTGCAGATAAGGGCAAAAGAGATAAAACCAACAAGGACAAAGAGCTTGACCCGTAAACTAAAACTGTTGAAAAATTGTTTCATGCCACCACCTAAACTTTATTTTTTTGACAAATCGCCACACTTTGTTTGGATAGTAACCGTAGGGGCAGAAATGTAAACCATAGAAAGGACAGGCATAGGTTTTATTACCCTTATAGTCATGGGGAATGCTAGGTTTCTGTTGTTGGGGGATGGGAAATAGGTATAGATACCCTCCAGTTAGGGGGGGCAGCGTATTCTTGGTGCTGGCTGTGGGTGGAGTATCAGGAAAAGGGGTTGGCCGGCTCAGACTCAGCGGCTCTCTATGAGATGGTCCAGTTTACGAAACAGATAGTTCATGTGGATTTTTTCCTCTTCGGCAAGATGGTGGAAGAGTTTTACCCTCAGGGGATCTCTTTCCTGTCTGGTTAATCGGGAGTAGAGATCATAGGCCTGGGTCTCCAGGAGGATGGCGAGGTCGAGGATATCCTCCATGTCATGAAGATGGGGGCCGAAATGGGCCATGATCTGTTGACGGTTCATGCCCCCCTCCATGACATCCATTTCGCTGATGTCCGGGATCTCGTCACCCTCGGGCAGGAAGCCGTTGATCAGGCCAACCTTATGGCGGTCCTCAAAGGCAGCCATCTTGGCCAGCAGCTCCTTTTCATCCGGGCCGTCAACAAGCTCCACCATGCCGAGATAGAGCTGCTTGAGGCCCTCTTCCATGGCATAGGCCATCTTGAAGATGTCTGAATATTCGGAAGCGGTGAAAAACTCCATGCCCATATCTTCGCCGCCACCGACCCTTGTACCATTCCAGGCCCTGATGCCGCCGCTGATATTGTAGACCTCGGTAAAGCCCTGTCCCTGCAGGAGCTGGCTGGCGGCCTTGGAACGAACCCCGGCAGCACAGTAGACCAGGGTCGGTTTGTCCGCCTCCAACTCATCCTTACGGGCAATAAGCTCTTTGAGGGGGATGAGGATGGCGCCTGGCAGATGCTCCTGCTCATACTCCTTGGTTTGGCGGACATCAAGAAGTTGAAAGGTGCCGGTCTTATTGGCCTTGATATACTCCTTGGCCTTATCCGTGCTGATGCTTTGGCCTGGGCTAAAAAGATTCTTCCAGTTCATGGTTTTTCTTTAGTGGTGGTTGATGTTAATGGGAGGTGCTGAAAATATACCTATTACCTGGGGGGGACGCAAGCGCGGTCAGTGGTAAACCCATCTTTTTTGGCATTGAAGGTAATATTTGCGGTGGTGCATATCCAGGTGCCAATCGAAACGTCAGCGGGAACCGTTCACCTGGAGGATGGGCCGATCAAATTTTGATAAGCTCGATATCTCCCCAGGCCCCCAGGGTTTCATTTTTGACCACCACCACCCCCAGTAAGCCAGGGATGTCTTTGGCGACAGCCAGGGTGTGGTCCATATCCTCGTCGGCCTTGAGCTCGTTGCCAAGGCGGGTGGCAGCGGTGTCCGCCAGGGCGGTGTTGTGGGCCAGCACGGTAACCGAGTCAGCCTGGCCAAAGGAGAGCGAGTGGCCGATGGAGCCAGAGGAGGTGCAGATGCCCAGGGGCATTTTTTCCCTGGCAATGCGCAGGCCGATACGGTTACTGAGCGGCGATTCTCCGGCGTAGATAGCGCTTAGGCATTGTTGATTGCGAAGGAGGAAGATGTCGCCGCCGTTTTCCACCATCACCTCACCGGTCAAACCGCCCTCCAGGAGGCCGCGGCCGACAAATTCGGCAATGGCGCCGGCCACCGCAGCCATGGGCCCTACCTCTGCAGCAAGGGCAGCCTTGAGCATGGTCTGAATAATGGCCGGGGCCAGGTTATCCAGGGGCAGAGGGTCCAGGGAGCTGGCAAACTGCGGCTGGCTGGTTATATAGCCCTCAATCTGGCTGCGGCAGGTGATAATGAGGTCGTGGGCAGGGCCGCCCACCTCCTGCTCGGCCAGGATGTGGAGGTCTGTCTCCTGCACGGTGATGGTGGTTGCCAGGAGGGAGCCCTGGTCCACCATGGCGCGGTAGGTTCGCTCCTGGTAAGATAGGGGATCACGTTTTTTGACTTGTTTTGCGCTCAAAATAATATGAAGGTGTGGTGCGGGTTTGCGTGTCTGGCCTGTGAACCATGATGTTGCGAATGTACTGTGCCAATCCCCCAAGATAAAGTGAAAACAGCAAAAAAAGAGCAGGAAATCTGCATTATCTTCAGCCGCTATCCGCGGCCGGGCGCCTCGAAGACCAGGCTCATTCCCGCGCTTGGCCGGGAGGGGGCTGCGGAACTGCAGCGCCGGATGACCGAAAATGTGGTTGACGAGGCAAGCCGTCTGGCAACCCAGGCCCCTGTCCATGTGGAGTTGGCCATGGCCGGCGCCAGCCAGGATGAGATGGAGGTGTGGCTGGGGCGGCATCTACCCTGGCAGGAGCAGGTGGGGCTGGATCTGGGCGGCAGAATGGCCTTTGCCTTTGCCCAGGCCTTTGGGCGCGGTTTTGAGCGTGTGGTGCTGGTGGGGGCCGATTGTCCGGGGGTCAGCACGGATATTCTGGCCCAGGCCTTCCAGGAGCTGCGCCAAAAGGAGTTGGTCCTGGGACCGGCCAGGGATGGCGGTTATTATCTCATGGGCCTCAGCCGGCCCAACCCCTCCCTCTTTGTCAATATCTCCTGGGGCAGTGATAATGTCCTTGCCCAGACCATGGCAGCAGCCCGGAAGTTGAGTCTTCAGACAATCCTTCTCGCCAACCTTGTTGATGTGGACCGGCCGCAAGACCTTGATGGGCTGCCCCAGGCCCTGGTCGGTAAGCTGCCATGAAGAGTTCCCTGTCGATTATTATCCCCACCCTTAATGAAGGGGGCAGGCTGGCCGCCACCCTGGGCGCATTGCCGGAGGGTGTCGAGGTGGTGGTGGCTGACGGCGGCAGCCGGGACGCCACCCAGGCCATTGCCAGAGAGCACAACGCCCTGCTGGTGATTTCAGGGCCGGGCCGGGCCAGACAGATGAATAATGGGGCGCGGGCTGCTGGTGGTGAGATGCTGCTCTTTCTCCATGCCGACACCCTCCTGCCCGAGGATTTTCAGGGGGAGGTGGAGGACTGTCTTGGCCGCGATGGGGCGGTGGCAGGCGCCTTTCGGCTCCAGCTTGTCGGGGAAAAAAAGGGGCTCGGCCTTATTGCCTGGGGGGCAAATCTGCGCTCCCGTATCTTGCAACGGCCCTATGGCGATCAGGCCCTGTTTATGGGGCGGAAGGTCTTTTTTGAGGTCGGAGGGTTTCCGGACGTTGCCCTGATGGAAGATTATATGCTGGTCTCTGCCCTGCGGCAAAGGGGTGGGGTTGTTCTGTCAGAGAAGTCTGTCCAGAGCTCCGGGCGCAGGTGGCAGAGCCAGGGGCTTATCCGCACCACCCTGGTCAATCAGTTAGTAGTCGGCGGCTTTCTGCTTGGCCTTTCGCCCGATTTCCTGGCCCAGATCTATGGTGTGCGAAAGTAGATTGGAGATGGCTGGTTGCTTGGGGAGCAGCCTGTTGCGAAGCTCGGCATTCTTGACCACGGAGAGGAGAATGAAGCTTGTTTTTTGCAGATAGGGATAGAAGATTGATTTGGTGAAGATGGGGCTTGAGCCGGAGATGAAAATGGCCAGACCCATGAAGGCGATACAGGCAAGGAAAAAACCCTTAGCAGCGCCCAGGATGCCGCCCATGGTCCTGTCGAACCAGTCATGGAGGACGATATGGGCAATCTTCTTGAAGCCTATACCGATGAAAATGGTAACAATAAAGACCAGGCAGAAGATGAGGGCATAGGCCAGCAGAAAACCGAGCTGCTGGTTGTTGATAAAAGGCGTTACAAAATGGGCTGATTCACCGTAGTATTGGCCGGCCACCAGAAAGGCGAGAATAAGGGCGAGCAGCGAGGCGGCCTGCCGGATAAACCCCACCCAGATTCCCCGGATAATAAAACCGGCGAGGAGAATGAGTGCTATGGCGTCAAGGGGAGACATCAGCAGTTACGAAGTTTGGCAGAGGGTAAGGGCATAACCGGGGGCCGTCTGGCAGAGTATTGATTATATATCGACATTTTATTAAAGAGAACTATAGCCAACTTGATTTAAAGAGACAAGGCTTCATTTCTGGGTGGTTTTATTGGCAAAAAAGGTAAAAGAAGGCCAGTTTGGCAGGGATGTCAGCCTTGAGATCAGCGAGATATTTGGCGCTGCATCGGCAGGTTGGCCGTTGTTTAGTCTGGTCCTGGTAAAATTGGCTGATCTGGGTGGCAATGACGCTGCCCTGTGCCAAACGGCTGGTGCGGTGTTGAGCGCCGCTGAAATGAAGAGATTCCAGGGTTTCCGTTTTCCCCATAGAAGGCGGGAATGGCTGGCCGGCCGCCTTGCGGTCAAGGAGGCGGTGGCCCGTCTGGTTGCCGCGCCGCAAGGGATGGTTGCAGATATTGAGGTTGGGGTTGACAACAGGGGCAAACCCCTTGTGTTAAGCGGCCAGGGTAATAATAAACCGGTGCAGATTGCTATCTCCCATAGTGGTGAGGTGGCCTTGGGCCTTGCCAGCCTAGAGCCCTGCGCCCTTGATTTTCAGGAGATTCGTTCCTCCCTGGCCCGGGTGGAGGCCAGATTTGTCCGGGGGGATGAAAAGGGGCTTGTCCAGCAATGCCATGCCGACAAGTTGAGGGCCCTGGGTCTTCTCTGGGCTGGTAAGGAGGCCCTGCGCAAATATGTTCCCCTCTGGCCGCTGCTGGGCTTTCTCGAGGCGCGGCTTGAGCGGATTGTTGCCCAGGGCGATGGTTTTTCCCTGTCCTTTCAGCCCCTTCCGGAAAAAAGGGGGCTGCCAGCCACTCTTCCCAGGGTGTTGGCAACCCTGTACGAAGACAACGCCTTGGCTATCATTTTTGCCGGCAGCCAAGACAGGGGCATGTAGCGCATAAGGTGTAAGGGGAGTTAGGAGGTGGTTTTATGGAAATTATACGACAGATCAGTCAGATACCACTCTTTAAGGGCCTTGGCGAAGAGGAGCTTGGCGAGCTTGCCATGATCCTCGTTGATCAGGAGATTAAGCGCAATCAGCCCATATTCTCAGAGGGGGAGCAGGCCACCGGCCTCTATATTGTGGTGAGTGGCTCGGTGAAGATTTACAAGATCTCCTTTGATGGTAAGGAGCAGATTCTCCACATCCTGGGGGCTGGCGAACCCTTTGCCGAGGTTGCGGTTTTTGCCGGCACCACCTACCCGGCCAATGCCATCACCATGGAAAAGAGCAGGTTGTTCTTTATTCCCCGCCAGGCCTTCTTGGAGTTGATCGCCAGCTACCCCTCCCTGTCCATGTCCATGCTCGCCACCCTCTCCCTCAGGCTCCGGCAATTTGCTAACATGATCGAATCCCTGTCCCTCAAAGAGGTGCCCGGCCGCCTTGCCACCCATCTCCTCCTGTTAAGCGATCAGAACAGGGGTGTTGCAAAGATTGAGTTGGCCATTGCCAAAACCCAACTGGCCGCCTATCTGGGCACCATACCGGAAACCCTGTCACGCATCCTCGCCAAGTTGACCAAGGCAGGATATATAGAAAGCGAGGGAGCGGTTATTACCATTGTCGACCGAGACGGTCTGCAGGAGTTGGCCGAAGGGGTGGTTAAGTTGTAAATTTTGATGGCCACCCCTGAAGATTACTGTTCGAGGACGAATTCGTAGATCAGATGACGCTGCTTGTCGAGTTTCTTTAAGAGCTTCTTGAGCTGCTCCAGGGTCTCCACATTGAAGCGGATCTCCCAGGCTGGTTTGTCCTGGCTGGCCCGGCTGACATAGGTCTGCAGTTTGGTAAAGGCAATGTCTTCCTGGATGGTGGCCAGGATTTTGAAAATGACGCTTTGCTTATGGCCGGCCGGGATATCCAGGGCCTGCTGTTTTTCCAGGCGGGTCTTCTTGAGGTCCCAGCGAACCTCCATGATGTCTTCCCTTTGAATTGCCAGCTCCTGCATCCGGGAGCATTCAATGCGATGAACCGAGAGACCCCTTAGGCTCAACAGGCCATATAACCTTTTTTCCGTGGGCAGGGGGTTGCAGCACCTGGAGAATTTGACCCAGGCCGGATCAACGCTGTCCAGCTCAATGGAGTTGAGGGCGCCGGTGGGTGGCATCAGGGTTTCCCTGTCGGCGTAGAGGCCATTCTTTATTTCATAGATGACTTCCCTGAGTCGTATTCTGCCCTGGCCCAGCCTGGTGAAGAGATCATCCTTGCCTTCCAGGTCAAAATACTCAAGGATGTCCTCCATCCCCTGTTCGTTGAGGACAGAACAGGGGATGCCATAGCCCTTGAGTTCCTGGTTGATGATGAGCTCCCCGGTTTCCTGGGCCAGCTTCCTGCGCCGGGTCCGAAAGGTGCGGGCCAGTTCAGCGCGGGCCCGGGGGGATTGACAAAGCTCCTGGATGTCCAGGTCGAAATTGACAGGTTCCTTCTGGGTGAGGATGGAGACCCGGTCCCCATCGCGCAGCACAAAGGCAGGGTCAAC
>JAUVQZ010000253.1 GCA_030597865.1 Pseudomonadota bacterium
AAAACTAGATATTTCGGAGTCTGCGCTTACCTGTTCGAGGACAAGGAACGGTGAAAATAAAAAGCACCCCAAGGGTATTTCCTACGGGCACGCAGCATATTGATCATATGCGAGCATTTTTATTTTTGCCGTGACGCAGTAATCGGGCAGGTAAGTGAGCCTGCGAGACTCCGAAATAGCAGTTTTGTTAAGGTAGCCTTATGACAGAAATGACAAGTAAAGAGAAAGTATCCCTGACAGGACTGGTGTTTTTTTATCTCCTCTGTGTGACCCGTTATATCCCGGGCGACCTGGGGATGACTTTGTACCACACGGCCAAGAGTTTTTTGACCCTGGCACCTTTTGCCGTGGGCCTGACCATTATTGTCGTCACCATTATGCAGAGGATTGTCGGGGGAAAATTGCCCTGGGACCGAGTTTTGCGATTTTATCTATTTTTTGCAATCATAATCGAAATCTTTGCCGGGTTGTATAATTATTTGGACAAGGCTCAGGGTTAATTTTTCTCAGAAACGTGCCATAAAAAAACCGCAGAATCTTGGAATAAGATCTGCGGTTTTTTTATTATCCAGATGCCTGGGCGCGTAGGGCGCCGTCCTTAGTGGATGGTCACCGTGAACTTCTTTTTCAGGTTGGCCAGGATGCTTTCCACCTCGGTCTGCTGGTTTTCGGCCTTGGTCTTGGTCATGATTTCCCCACGAACCTCAGCCAGGGGTGTAAGGCCCGGGGCCTTGGTGTCGGTAACCTTGATCAGGTGCCAGCCGAACTGGGTCTGGAGGGGCGCACTGATTTCGCCCTTCTTGGTGTTAAAGGCCGCCTCTTCAAATTCCGGGACCATGCTGCCCCGCCCGAAAAAACCGAGGTCGCCGCCATTTACCTTTGAGCCTGGATCATCCGACATCTTCTGGGCCAAGACAGCGAAGGACTCTCCCTTGTCAAGGCGTGCCTTGATCGCGATGATTTTTGCCTTGGCAGCGGCCACCTGCTCCTTGTTGCTGGCATCATCAATCTTGATGAGGATATGCTGGGCCTTGACCATTTCCCCGTGGCTATAGTCAGCCTTATGGCTGTCGTAATAGGCCTGGATGTTCTTGTCGGTCATCTCTGCCTTGCCGGTGTTGCGGATAATGAACTCCTCAACCAGGATCCGGCTTGTCATGTCCTTGAGTTTGGCCTGGATATGGGCTTCCTGATCAATTTTCTGGGCCTTGGCCTCCTGGGACAGGATGGAAAAATCGGCCCAACGGGTGAGCATGCTCTGCTGCAGTTCGGGCTGGCTGTCCATCATGGCTTTGAGTTGGGGGGGCATGCCCACCAGCATCTGGTTAAAGTCGGCCTGGGTCAGGGTCTCTGTTCCGGCGGTTACCAGGACCTTTGAGCCGTTCTCGGCCATGACCACATTCGTGGATAAGAATAAGAGGCCACAGAGAAGGGGAAGGATAGTTTTTTTCTGCATCTACTTTGCTCCTTTATTTATGGATAACAAGCCCTGTTGACGGGATTGCCAAATTGTAATGGAAAAATTATTTCCCTTAGCCGATCCGGTCTTTGACCGAAAATGCATAAAAATCAGCCACGAATGATGGTGCTGGCCCTGTGCAGCCCTGACGGCGCCGTGGTGTTGGGCAGTAGCATGGAACGTGGTCCAATCAGGGTGCCGGGGCTGGTGACTGAGTTGCAGCCGGTCTGGACATTATCCCCCAGGACGGCGCCGAATTTTCGCAGACCTGAGTCCAGGGATCCATCCGGGGTCTTGACCTGGACATTGCCGCTGGTAAAGCGGAGGTTGGCGAGCTTGGTGCCTGCCCCCAGGTTGGCGTTGTTGCCCAGGATGGAATCGCCTAGGTAGGCGAAATGGCCGGCCTTGGCATCGTTTAAAAATATGGAATGTTTGACCTCGGTCACATGGCCCACCACGCAGCGTTTGCCAAACAGGCAGTAGCCCCGGATATAGGCGCCCTGGCGGATCACGGTCTGGTCATCAATAATGGTCGGTGATGAGATCATGGCCCCTGGCTCGATGAGCACGCCTTTACCGATCTTTATCCTGTTGCCCATAAAAGAGACCCCGGCCATGATCACCGAAGCGCCTTCCAGGGCCTTGCCTTCTTTGCTTACCTTAAGCATTCCCTTTGGGGCATCGCCAAACTCGATATCCACCTCGTCGCCGCTGTACACATCTGCTTCGTGAAGGACAATGGTCTTGGCTAAAGGTTCGCCGTTTTTGGGGAAAATTTTGCTGAAATCAGGATAGCTCGCCTTATTCATGTATGATTTAAGGTGGTGGAGGCCTTGCCAGACATGGTCAGTGTCCAGAAAGAGCTTGGCAAAGGTGGAGTCGCTGAGGTCAAAAAAAGAGGCGCAGGTGGGCATGGTTGGTATGGGGTGTGGGTTTTTTTGGGGGGGCTGCTCCATGGCTACAGGAAATGCAGACATATGATGGTGTAAAATCCATATTTCTTCAAGGGATTTATGGCTGTTTTTCAGGGAAAATACAGATGGTTACCAGGAAAGGGCAACAGGCAGCAGAACCGTGTTTCTCCTCCTTGACTTCGTCTCCCCCAATGTTTACGTTTATACGACTTTGCCACCCGCCTTCATTGGGGGTCGATACCTTGTTAAAGGGGTCGATTGCCATGGGGGCAGGATATCTTGACACACTCTCTGCCTTCGTGCTGAAGGCTGTTACTTTATTTGGAGGTTTTTGTGGATATAAATGATCCTCTCACCGCTGGTATTGGTGACCTGGCTGATGTTGATGAGCCGGATATTCCTGAGCAACTGCCGGTGATGGCAGTGCGGGATATTGTTGTTTTTAATTATATGATTATCCCTCTCTTTGTGGGACGTTCCGCCTCGGTGGAAGCGGTGCAGGATGCCCTGACCAAGGACAAACTGCTCATGCTTGCCACCCAGAAGGATTCGGCCATTGATGAGCCCACCGGCGACGACGTCTATAGGGTTGGTATGGTCTGTATGATCATGCGGACCCTGAAGCTGCCTGACGGTCGTCTCAAGGTGCTTGTTCAGGCCATTCAAAAGGCAGAGGTCAAGGAGTTCACCCAGACGGAACCCTTCTTTGTGGCTGACATCGATGTCATTGAGAGCCCTGAAGAGGAGGTCATGACCGTTGAGATCGAGGCCTTGATGCGCAATGTCCGGGAGCAGACCGAAAAGATCCTCTCCTTAAAGGGCGTTATGTCCTCAGAGTTGCTGGCCATCTTAAACGGCATTGAAGAGCCGGGCCGTCTCGCTGATCTGGTGGTCTCCAATCTGCGCCTCAAGACCCAGGAGTCCCAGGCCGTTCTGGAGACCTATGATCCTGTGGAGCGCCTGCATAAGGTTTTGGAATATCTCAATAAGGAGCTTGAAGTCTCCACCATGCAGGCCAAGATTCAATCCGAGGCCAAGGAGGAGATGGGGCGCACCCAGCG
>JAUVQZ010000238.1 GCA_030597865.1 Pseudomonadota bacterium
AGGCGGGCACCGGTGGAGGTCTCCACCGTTGAGATGAAGGCCAGTAAGAGAAAATTCACCATGCTGGAGGCCATCACCGTAGTCGATATGGCCCATAAAATGGGGGTTAAGGCCGGCGAGGTCATTGCCCAGCTCATGGGGCTCGGCGTCATGGCCACCCTTAATCAGGCAATTGATTATGATACGGCCAGTCTGGTGGCCTCAGAATTCGGCTATGAAGTCGAGAAGAAGATGACTGAAGAGCAGTCCATCCTCGATATTCAGGAGGATCAGGAGGGCGGTGAGGAGATATCCCGTCCGCCGGTGGTCACGGTCATGGGCCATGTTGACCATGGTAAGACCTCCATCCTTGATGCCATCAGAAAGACCGATGTGGCCACCGGTGAAGCCGGCGGCATTACCCAGCATATTGGTGCCCATTATGTCCGCTCTGGCCAGGGTGACCTTGTTTTCCTGGATACACCCGGTCATGCTGCCTTTACTGAAATGCGTTCCCGCGGTGCCCAGATCACCGATGTCATTGTCCTGGTGGTTGCCGCAGATGACGGTGTTATGGATCAGACCCGTGAGGCCATTAACCATGCCAAGGCCGCAGGGGTACCTATCCTGGTGGCGGTTAATAAGATAGATAAAGAGAATGCTGATGCCATGCGCGTCATGAGCGAGCTTGCCGAGTTTGATCTGGTTCCGGAAGATTGGGGTGGTGATACCATCTACTGTAAGACCTCGGCCAAGAGCGGTGAGGGTATCGAGGAGCTGGTTGAAAGCATCCTCCTGCAGACCGAGGTCCTGGAGTTAAAGGCCGATCCCAAGCGCAAGGCCATGGGTCATGTTGTCGAGGCCCAGCTCCATAAGGGCCGCGGCGCCCTGGCCACCATTCTTGTCCAGCAAGGGACCCTGCGCACCGGTGACATCTTTGTTGTCGGTGATTTCAGCGGTAAGGTGCGGTCCATGCATGACGATAAGGGAAAGGTCATCACCGAGGCTGGTCCGGCAACCCCTGTAGAGGTTCAGGGTCTTTCCGGGGTGCCCATGGCAGGTGATGAGTTCGTTGTGGTCAGTGACGAGAAAATGGCAAAAAATCTCGCCTCACAGCGCCAGATGAAAAAGCGTGAAGCTGTTCTGGCCGTTGGCACCAAGATATCCCTTGATAATCTCTTTGAGCATCTGCAGGAAGGCGAGATGAAGGAAATCCGCATTCTCCTGCGCTCCGATGTCCAGGGTACCCTGGAGGCCTTTGGTGCTGCTGTTAAGAAGTTGGCCACCGACGAGATTAAGGTGAGAATCCTTCATGCCGGCACCGGTACCATTACCATGAGTGATGTCCTGCTGGCCGCGGCTTCCGATGCCTTGATTATCGGCTTCAATGTCCGGCCGTCTCCGACAGTTGCTGAGCTTGCCAAGAACGAGGCTGTGGATCTTCGTACCTATGACGTTATTTATCACGCCCTTGAGGATATTGAGGCGGCCATGGTTGGACTGCTTGATCCTGCCTTTGAGGAAGAGGTTATCGGTTCTGCCGAGATTCGCGAGATATTCACCGTGCCCAAGATCGGCAATATTGCCGGCTGTATGGTGGTTTCAGGCCGGGTTGAGCGCAATGCCGGTGTCCGTCTGGTCCGTGAAGGGGTTGTGGTCTATACAGGCAAGATCTCCTCGTTGCGCAGGGTGAAGGATGACGTCAAAGAGGTTCAGAACGGTTACGAGTGTGGTATCGGACTGGAGAATTTCAGAGATATCAAGGCAGGTGACCTGATCGAGGCCTATGTGATGAATGAGGTAGCTCGCACACTGTAAGCTACCTGGAAGTCCTATATGGTTTGTGAAGAACAAAGCGCACGAAGGGTCAATCTTCAGGCGCTTTGTCTTCTTGGGCTGGAGCAGGAAAAATAGAAAAAACGTATTGGAACATGCCTAGAAATAAATCTCGCTATACCCTGCCCAAGGAACTTGCTGCCACTCCGAAGCGGCGGCCCGCCCGGGTTGCTGATATGATTCGCAATGAGATTGCCACCCTTCTTCTCTTTGGTGTAAAGGATCCTCGTATCCAGAATATTACGGTGGTGCGGGCCCGGGTGACAGATGATCTGCGTACGGCCCGTGTCTTTTTTTCCTGCCCCCGCGAACACTCTGACGAGGCCATGGCCGGGTTGACCTCTGCCCGGGGCTTTATCCGCAGTCATTTGGCCAAGCACATAAAAATGCGCTTTGTTCCGGAACTTATCTTCGAGTATGATACAAATCAGGATCACAGCGACCACATAAATTCCATTTTCGAAGAGATAAAAAAAGATAATGAGTCAGCCCCCTGAGGAAATTCTCCAGATCCTGAGAAAAGCCAGGCGTGTGCTTATCGCCACCCATGTCTTTCCTGATGGTGACGCCTTAGGCTCACAGCTTGCCCTGGGCTTTGCCCTGGAGGCAGCGGGTAAAGAGGTGTATTTTTACAGTGAGGAGCCTGTCTCCCATATCCTCGATTTTTTGCCCGGCTCTGATCGTCTCATCACCGAATTGCCTGGAAATGATGAGACCTTTGACTGCACCGTTTCACTGGACTGCGGTGACAAGCGGCGCCTTGGCGAAGGCGTGGATCAGCTTCTCTGTCATAAGCCATTTATCGCCATTGACCACCATGCTGGTCATCAGACCTTTGCTGACGTTTCCTGGGTGGATGAGTATCGCTCCTCCACCGGTGAGATGATCTATGATCTTTTGCGTTGCCTTGACTGCGAGATCAGTCAGGAAACAGCATATTGCCTGTACACCGCCATTCTCACGGATACCGGTTCCTTTAAGTACCAATCAACCACCGCTCACACCCTGCGGGTTGCTGCCGATCTCCTTGATTATGGTGTCAAACCTGCCGAGATCTGCGGCCATATCTTTGATAATTATACCAAGAATCGTTTACAGCTCCTCAAATCTGTTTTGGCCTCCCTCTCACTCCATGCTGAGGATAGCGTTGCGATTATCAGCGTCAGTCAGGATTTGCTCAATAGTACCGGTACCATCCCTGCCGATACAGAGCTCTTTATCAATTTTCCAAGATCCCTGAAAACGGTGAAGGTCGCTGTGTTCTTAAAGGAAACGGCAGACAATCTCATCGGGGTTTCCATGCGGGCCAAGGGCGAGGTTGATGTGGCCGAGGTGGCCCGTAGTTTCGGTGGCGGCGGCCATCGCAATGCCGCCGGCTTTAAGGTCGCAGACACCGCACTTTCTCAGCTTAAAGAGCAGTTGCTTGCCAAGTTGCTTCCCCTTGTTTGACCTTACCTGTGAGTGATCTTGCCAAGACAGCAGGGGTGGTGTTGGTGGATAAGCCCGTTGGCCCTACATCCTTTCGTATGGTTCAGCAGGTGCGGAGGGCTTTGGGGATCAAAAAGGTTGGTCATGCCGGGACCCTGGATCCTTTTGCCTCGGGTCTCCTTGTTATCTGCGTTAGTCGTCCAGCCACCCGGATTATTTCCCAGTTGATGGAGGGGGAGAAGGAGTATCTCGGGGTCATGCGCCTGGGCCTTGAGACCGATACCCAGGATAGTGAGGGTAAAGTCGTGGCCGAGTCTGAGGTGCCTGAGCTGGATCAGCAAAAAATCGAGACCTGTCTTGCCCGGTTTATGGGGCTACAATTGCAGAATCCCCCGCAGTTTTCAGCCTTAAAGCATAAGGGCAAACCCCTCTATTATTATGCCAGGAAGGGTATAGTGGTAGAGAAGGA
>JAUVQZ010000272.1 GCA_030597865.1 Pseudomonadota bacterium
ACCGGGGACATCTGGCATATTCAGATTTGGGGACTCCCTCCCCATGTTGAATATGGCTACCGGGTTGTCGGTCCCCATGACCCCACGGGTACGGGCCATTGTTTCCGGCATGATCACTTTCTCCTTGATCCCTATGCCGTGGCCGTAAGTAATGGTGGTGAGTGGGGGCAAAAACGGTGCCTGGAGGGGGGCAGTGAGACTGAACGTGGCTTTGTCCGCCGTGGTATTGTCAGCCAGGATGATTTTGACTGGGGCAATGACCGACCCCTTAATATTCCCCTCAAGGATTCGGTTATCTATGAACTCCATGTCCGGGGATATACCCGCCATGGCAGTTCCGGAGTGGAGCATCCCGGCACCTATCAAGGACTCATGGAGAAGATTCCCTATCTGCAGGATCTGGGTATTACCGCCATCGAACTTATGCCTGTCTCCGAGTTTGCTGAAAACGAGCAGCTTTTTCAAGATCCCCAGAGTGGTGAATTTCTCAAAAATTATTGGGGCTATAACCCCATGGCCTTTTTCGCCCCAAAGGCCGCCTATGCCGCAACGGGCCAGAGCAACGGTCAGGTTCGTGAGTTCAGGGAGATGGTTAAGGCCTTTCATGGGGCAGGTATCGAGGTCATTCTTGATGTGGTCTTTAATCACACGGGTGAGGGCGATTATCAGGGCCAGGTTTTTTCCTTCCGTGGGCTGGATAACACCATTTACTACCTCCTGGACAAGGATCATACATATCTGAATTTTTCGGGCTGCGGTAATACCTTTAACTGCAATCATCCCCTGGTGCGCAATTTTATCATGGACTGCCTGCGCTACTGGGTCATTGAGATGCATGTGGACGGCTTCCGTTTTGATCTGGCCTCAATCCTTGGCCGTTCGCCAAGCGGCGAGATCCTCAGCAATCCGCCCATGGTTGAGATGATCGCCGAAGATCCGGTATTGGCTAACACCAAGATCATTGCCGAGGCCTGGGATGCAGCCGGGGCCTATCAGGTGGGTAGTTTCTCCACCCATCGGCGTTGGGCCGAATGGAATGGCCGTTTCCGGGACGATGTCCGAAGTTTCATGTGTGGCCATGAAAACTCAGTGGCCAACCTGGCCACCCGTATTGCTGGCAGTTCCGATCTCTACGAGTGGAGCTCTCGCACCCCCTATAATTCCATCAATTTTATCACCAGCCATGACGGCTTTACCCTGCTTGATCTGGTCAGTTATGATCAGAAACAGAATAGCCGCAATGGTGAGCATAACCTGGATGGTGATAACCATAATATCAGCTGGAATAGCGGGGTTGAGGGGCCGACCACCGATGAGGCCATTAATACATTGCGGCAGACCAGGTTGCGTACCATGGCGGTGATTCTCATGATTTCCCAGGGCGTACCCATGCTGGTGGCCGGTGATGAGTTCGGCCGCAGCCAGCAGGGTAATAATAATGCCTGGTGTCAGGATAATGAGCTGAGTTGGCTCAACTGGCAGCTGGCCGAGGAGAACAAGGAGCAGTTTCGGTTTTTTAAGATGCTCATTGCCTTGCGCCGCCGCCATAAAATCTTCCGGCGTTGTGAGTTCTTTGATGATGCTGAGCAGGGCCAGGGTATCACCTGGCATTCAAGTAAGCCCGGTGAGCAGGATTGGTCCGTTAAAGACTTCTGTCTGGCCTTCCATCTCCACGGTGACAAGGTGCATGATAGCCGGGATGATGATTTTTTTGTCATGCTGAACGGCTCCCTGGCCGTTAAGAGGTTCAGCGCCCCCGCCCTGGATCCTGGGCGGAGCTGGCACCTTCTGGTCAACAGCGCGGCCTCCTCTCCGGCTGATATTGTTAGCGAAGAGGAGGCCGAAGAACTGACCCGGAAGGATGTTCAGGTCAAGGCCATGGCAGCGGTGATCCTGGTCTCCAGGCCAAAGGGGCGGAGGGCATAGGGTGCAGAAAATACTCTTTATCGGCGATTCCCTCATTGCCTATTATGACTGGCAGGATCATTTTCCGGGCTTTAGCTGTGTCAATCTCGGACTACCGGGTGAAACCGTGGCCGGCTGTCGCGGTCAGGTGCCACAGGTTGTGGGCCGTCACCCCGAGGCCGACCTGATTGTCCTGATGATCGGCACCAATAACCTGGTGATGTCCCAGTTTGATTTTCTTGCCGAGTATGGCCAGCTTGTCGCTGACCTCCATGGCGGTTATCCAAAGGCCACCATTGCTATCTGCAGCCTGTTACCCCTTGAGTTGCCCTGGCTTGCCCCCAGCGCGGTTGAACGCCTCAATGATCCCCTAAAAGAGCTTGCCAACCAGGATTGGGGTGTGTATCTGGATATCTGTGAATCCTTCAAGGCCAGAGAGACGAGTTCCTGTTTTGTTGAAGACGGGGTTCATCTAAGTGCTGAAGGTTATCGCCGCTGGTCAGCTGTTCTGGCAGACTGGCTGAATACCCTGCCCGAGAGTTTGCAGCAGATCTCGATGGGTAGCTAAAAGGATATGCTATGCCCCCTGGCCCTCCCCATAAAATGGATAAGCTCCACATCATAAAGCCAAGCGCCCTGGGGGATATTGTCCACACCCTGCCCTTTCTCGCCGCTGTCAAAAAAACATATCCAGACTGTGAGGTGCACTGGCTGGTTGCCAAGGGTCTGCACACCTTTCTTGAGGGCCATCCCCTTATCCATCGCCTCTGGCTCTTTGATAAGCAGCGCTGGAAGAGGGGGGGCAATCTGGCCCAGACCATGGTTGAGCTCAAGGGGCTGTGGCAGGGCTTACGGC
>JAUVQZ010000277.1 GCA_030597865.1 Pseudomonadota bacterium
GCCATGAGCTGCAATCCCGCCATTGGTGGTCTGGCCAAGGGTCACCTGGTCAAGGAGATTGACGCCATGGGCGGTGAGATGGCCAAGAATATCGATGCCACGGCCATCCAGTTTCGCCGGCTTAATACCAGCAAGGGCCCGGCCGTCTGGTCGTCCCGGGCCCAAGCCGACCGCCTCCTCTATCGGCTGCGCATGAAGTCGGTGATGGAGAACCAGGAGAATCTGGACATCCGCCAGGCCGTGGTGGATCGTCTCTTGGTGGAGGATGGCCGCATTGCCGGTGTTGTTACCTCCCTGGAGGAGGAGATCCGTTCGCGCACCGTGATTATTGGCACCGGCACCTTTATGCACGGTCTCATCCATATTGGCCTGAAGAATTTTCCGGCCGGCCGCATGGGGGATGCCCCGTCAAGGTCGCTGCCCCAGCACCTTAAGGAGCTGGGTTTTGTGATGGGCCGGATGAAGACCGGTACCACACCGCGCCTGGACGCCACCACCATTGATTTTTCTGAGCTTGAGGCACAGCACAGCGATGAGCCCGCCAATCTCTTTTCCTTTTCAAGCAAGGGCGGCCCTGTTTTGGAGCAGCGGCCCTGCTATATCACCTATACCAATGAGGTGACCCATGGGATCATCAGGGCTGGCACGGACAGGTCGCCCATGTACACCGGCATTATCCAGGGCATCGGTGCCCGTTATTGCCCCTCGGTGGAGGATAAGGTCATGCGTTTTCCAGAGAAGCTGCGCCACCAGATCTTCCTGGAGCCTGAGGGCCTTGATACCGTCGAGATCTACCCCAACGGCCTGCCCACCAGTCTGCCGGTTGATGTCCAGCTTGCCATGCTCCGCTCCATCAAGGGCCTGGAAAAGGTCAATATTATTCGGCCCGGCTATGCCATCGAGTATGACTATGTCGAACCCACCCAGCTCACCTCCAGCCTGGAGACCAAGAGGATCAAGGGGCTTTTCCTGGCCGGCCAGATCAATGGCACCTCTGGCTATGAGGAGGCCGCAGCCCAGGGCCTCATGGCCGGCATTCATGCCGTGCGCTATTGCCGGGATGAAGAACCCCTGGTGCTCAGCCGTTCCCAGGCCTATATAGGTGTTCTCGTTGATGATCTCATCACCCTGGGAACCAAGGAGCCCTATCGCCTCTTCACCTCCCGGGCCGAGTACCGCCTTCTCCTCCGGGAGGATAACGCTGACCTGCGTCTCCGTCAGATTGGGCATGATATGGGGTTGGTGGATGACACAACCCAGCAGCGGTTCGTGGCCAAGAAAAGGGCCATTGACGAGGCGGTTGTCTTTTTGAACAGCACCAGGATCAGACCCACCAAAGAGGTGAATCAGCGTTTCAGGGCGCGGGGACTGGCCGAGATGAATAAGGCCGTAAGCCTTGCCGTTCTCTTGCGCCGGCCAGAGCTCACCCTTGATGATCTTCCCGGCCTCAGCGGCGTGCCGTTAGATATCAGCGATGATGTCAAGGTAGAGGTGCAGCTTGAGGTCAAGTATGAAGGGTATATAAAGCGCCAGATGGAACAGGTGGCCCGGTTTAAAAAACTGGAGGATATTCCCTTACCCCTGGAGATGGATTACACGGGCATCGCCGGTCTTTCCAATGAGGTCGTGGAAAAACTTAACACCACGAATCCCCGCTCCCTGGGCCAGGCCTCCCGAATCTCCGGTGTGACACCGGCAGCCATTTCCGTGCTCCAGGTCTATCTGAAGAAGGAGGGGGTGCTCTAGGAGTCTGTCTGACCTAGACATAAATCTACTGCAGGTAAGCGCCAGACTCCGAATTCGATAAATAGGCCCATATTTCCATGGATTTTCGCTAAATAGCCCTAGACACCGCTACGCTGTTATTCGCCTTAAATCCCAGAAAATCTGGTCTCAATTTCTCAAATTATCGCTCCGGTTCTCTAAGCCCGGCAGACTCCTGGGGGGAGGTTGCAAAACGTCTGTTTAGGAACTCCTGCCAGTGCTGAGCAGCCTCTGGGCCGCATCAAATCAGAGGGCAGAGACCAGGTGGTGCTGGGCCAGGATGTGATAGCACGTTGGAATAACGGCAAAGAGCCCTTTGTTATTCGCTGTTTTTCTGGCCTTGGAGTAAGGCGTTCAGGCCATTGATGTTGTCACGGAGAATGAGGGTCTGGCCGTTAACGGCTTCTGAGGCGGCAGCAAGCTCCTCGGCATTGGCGGCCAATTGCTGGGTACCACGATCCATCTCGGTGACGCCGATGTTGATTTGTTCGATACCCTGGGATTGCTCATGGGAGGCCGTGGCGATCTCCTCAACCAAAACGCTTACCTTGTGGGATCCTTCTGTCACTTGTTTTGATTCCTCCACCACTGTGGTGGCCTGGCGCAGGCCTTCATCAACATTGGTAATGGCCTGGCCGATAAGATTGCTGGAGTTTTTGGCTGAGTCGGCTGTGCGCTGGGCCAGATTTCTAACCTCCTCAGCCACCACGGCAAAACCCGCCCCTGCCTCACCGGCCCGGGCGGCCTCAACGGCGGCATTGAGTGCCAGCAAATTTGTTTGAAAGGCAATCTCATCGATGGTTTTGATAATCTTGGAGGTCTCTTCACTGGCCTGGGAAATATCTTGCATGGAA
>JAUVQZ010000183.1 GCA_030597865.1 Pseudomonadota bacterium
CCTGGCTGACCGCCTCAAGGATATGGGCTATGAATTCGCCACCCGGGCTGCGGTCTCCATCTGTATTAACGATATGCTTATTCCCCTTTCCAAGGAGGATACCATCGGCAAATCAGAAAAGGAGGTCATGGACGTTGAGAGCCAGTACGCCGACGGTCTGATCACCTCTGGTGAGAAGTATAATAAGGTGGTTGATATCTGGTCAAAGACCACGGACAACGTGGCCCAGGACATGATGACCGAGCTTTCGGTGGATTATATCCAAAACCCCGACACCAAGAAGATGGAGGAGATCCCGAGTTTCAATCCCATCTATATGATGGCTGACTCCGGTGCCCGTGGCTCCAAGGACCAGATCCGGCAGCTTGCTGGTATGCGTGGTCTGATGGCCAAGCCCTCCGGCGCCATTATTGAGACCCCCATTAAGGCCAACTTCCGTGAAGGCCTCACCGTTCTTGAGTACTTCATCTCCACCCATGGTGCCCGTAAAGGTCTTGCTGATACCGCCCTGAAAACGGCAAACTCCGGTTATCTGACCCGCCGTCTGGTTGATGTTGCCCAGGATTCCACCATTGTTGAGACGGATTGTGGCACCCTGGACGGCATCCTGGCCGAGCCCCTTGTTGAGGGTGGTGAGATCATCCAGAAGGTGAGTGAGCGCATCCTGGGCCGGGTGGCCCTGGAGGATGTGGTCGACGCCTTTTCCGGTGAGGTGCTGGTTGAGGCCAACGAACAGTTCACGGAAGAGAAGGTCAAGGCCATTGAGGACGCCGGCATTGATCGGGTTCTCATGCGCTCCGTTCTCAGCTGCCGTGCCAAGCGCGGCGTCTGCGCCCTGTGCTATGGCCGTGATCTTGGCCGTGGCCACATGGTTAACAGTGGTGAGGCGGTGGGTATTATCGCCGCCCAGTCCATTGGTGAGCCTGGAACCCAGCTCACCATGCGTACCTTCCATATTGGTGGTACGGCGAGCCGGGCCGTGGAAACTGCTGAGGTTCGCACCCAGCATGGCGGTTTCCTGAAGTATAACGACCTCCATTGCGTTGCCAATCAGGAGGGCGATATGGTTGTCATGAACCGTAATGGTGACATCTCTGTTCTTGGCCCCAAGGGACGTGAGCGTGAGCGTTACCCCGTGCCCTACGGTGCTGTTCTCCATATTGCTGACGGTGGCAAGATGGAACCCAACACCATGATTGCCGACTGGGACCCCTACACCATCCCCATTGTTACGGAGATCGCTGGTGTGGTGAAGCATGAGGACATCGTTGAAGGTATGTCCATGCAGGAGAAGAAGGATCAGATCACCGGCAGGTCAAGCTCGGTGATTATTCCCTCTAAGAATTCAGCCCTAAACCCCCTCATCTCCCTGCGTACGGATAAGGGCAAGCCGGTCAAGCTCGATAAGACTGGTATTCCGGCCCGCTACTCACTGCCGGTGGGTACCATTATCACTGTTGAGGACGGAGCCGCTGTTGAGGCCGGTGTTATTCTTGGTAAGATTCCCCGTGAAACTACAAAGACCAAGGATATTACCGGTGGTCTGCCCCGTGTCGCCGAACTCTTTGAGGTACGTAAACCTAAGCAGCTCGCCGTTATCTCCGAGATTGACGGTCGGGTGACCTTTGGTAAGGAGCTCAAGGGTAAGCGCCGGGTTGTCATCACCCCTGAATTGGGTGATCCTAAGGAGTATCTCATTCCCAAGGGCAAGCATATTGCTGTCCATGAGGGCGACTATGTCAAATCCGGTGAGCCTCTGATGGACGGTTCCCCTGATCCCAATGATATTCTCCGCGTTCTTGGTGTTAAGGAGCTTGCCAAGTTTATGGTTAATGAGATCCAGGAGGTCTACCGCCTCCAGGGTGTAACGATCAACGATAAGCATATCGAGGTTATTGTTCGCCAGATGCTGCGCCGTGTACAGATCACCGGTGTGGGCGATTCAACCTTCATGCAGGGCGAGCAGGTGGAGTGGTGGAAGTTTAATGAGGAGAATGAGCAGCTCTTACGGGAGGGCAATGTGCCGGCCCAGGCAGAGGCCGTGCTTCTCGGTGTCACCAAGGCCTCTTTGAGTACGGACAGCTTTATCTCCGCAGCCTCCTTCCAGGAGACCACCAAGGTCCTGACCAATTCCGCCATGGCCGGTCGCGTTGATGATCTCCGTGGCCTTAAGGAAAATGTTATTATGGGCCGATTGGTTCCTGCGGGTACTGGTTTGAGTAGTTATAGGGTCAAATAGGGACAGGCAAGCAAGCCAGGCAATGGCGGCCAGAAGAGATTTTCATTTATTGTCATTGCTTACTTCTTGACAATAAATTGACCTTCGTGTATCTATGTCGTTTCCCTTGCTATGGGGAGTTTCTCCTGCGTGGGAAACTTGTTGCGGGCTGATGGTTGAACAGCACATGTCAGCCGTACTGAAATTATTTTTAATTACATTTAATATAAGGAGTTTGTTCAATGCCAACCATAAACCAACTGGTCAGGCAGGGTCGTAAAAAATCTGTAAAGCGTACAAATACGCCGGCTCTCCAGGCATGTCCCCAGAGACGTGGTGTTTGTGTTCGCGTATATACGACCACCCCTAAAAAGCCAAACTCAGCCCTTCGTAAGGTGGCCAGGGTAAGGCTGACCAACGGAATAGAGGTTACCTCATATATTCCGGGTATTGGACATAACCTTCAAGAGCATTCCGTGGTGCTGATTCGTGGCGGCCGTGTAAAGGATTTACCCGGTGTCCGTTATCATGTTATCAGGGGAACCCTTGATACCCTGGGAGTTTCTGATCGTCGTCAGGGTCGCTCTAAGTATGGCGCCAAAAGACCTAAGTAGAGGATTCAATAATGCCAAGACGTAGATTAGTTGCCAAAAGACAGATCCCCGGTGATCATCGCTATAATTCAGTTCTTGTTTCCAAGTTCATCAACACCTTGATGAGTGACGGTAAGAAGTCCATCGCCCAGAATATTTTTTATGGTGCCATGGATCTTATTGAGGGCAGGATTAGCGAAGAAGAGCCCTTTACCGTGTTTGAGAAGGCCATGGACAACGTCCGGCCCAGACTTGAGGTCAAATCCCGCCGTGTTGGTGGTGCTACCTATCAGGTGCCCCAAGAGGTTCGCCCGGAGCGTCGTAATGCCCTGGCAATGCGTTGGCTTGTGGAGCACGCCCGTAAGCGTAACGGCCGCACTATGGCTGAGAAGCTTGCTGCTGAGTTCGCCGATGCCTTTGCCTCCCGCGGTGCAGCTGTCAAAAAACGTGAAGACACCCATCGTATGGCAGATGCCAATAAGGCCTTTGCCCATTATCGCTGGTAGTAACTTTACGGGTAAATATTTTCCTGTTTCTGTAGATTTCAGAAACAGGGCGTTTTAGATAAACTTCCGTTGACAAAAGATGGGTTACCCGTTATAAACTCCTCTTTTTGATGGCCCAGCTTTAACGGTCAGGCTTTATTTTTTTGAAGCCGAGATGTTTGGCCAAGGTAGAGATCATGGCAAAAAACATCTCTCTTGCCCGGTTGAGAAATATCGGCATTATGGCCCATATTGACGCGGGCAAGACAACAACAACGGAAAGGATTCTCTACTACACGGGGCGCTCCCATAAGTTAGGCGAGGTCCATGAAGGCACCGCCGTCATGGATTGGATGGAGCAGGAGCAGGAGAGGGGGATTACCATCACCTCTGCCGCCACAACCTGTGAGTGGAAGGATCATCGTATCAATATAATTGATACACCAGGGCATGTGGATTTTACCCTGGAGGTTGAAAGATGCCTGCGGGTGCTTGATGGTGTTGTTGCTGTTTTCTGTGCGGTTGGCGGTGTTGAGCCCCAGTCAGAGACAGTGTGGCGTCAGGCAGAAAAATACGGTATACCCCGCCTGGCATTTATCAACAAGATGGACCGCGTTGGCGCAGATTTCAAGCGTTGTGTCTCCATGTTGGAAGACCGCTTGGGCGCCAATACCCTTCCTGTCCAGCTCCCGGTTGGCAGCGAAGATGATTTTCGCGGTATCATAGACCTTATTTCAGGCGAAATGATGGTCTTTGATGAAGAGACTCAGGGACTGGAAGTGTCTTACCAGTCAATCCCTGAGGAGTTCGAAAAAGAGTTCACGGCTGCACATATGGCACTCCTCGAGAAGCTGGCCGACTTCGATGAGGGTGTCATGGAAAAATATCTTGAAGAGCAGCCCATTGCGGCGGATGAAATCATCCGGGCAATCAGGGCAGCGACGATAAATTTGGACCTTGTGCCGGTTCTGTGTGGAAGTGCTTTTAAGAATAAGGGTGTGCAGCCCTTATTGGATGCAGTTCTTTCCTACCTGCCTTCACCAAGCGACATCCCTCCTGTGGAGGGGGTTGATAAGCAGGGTGAGGCCGTGAGTAGGAAGACAGGTGCCAGTGAAAAGTTTTGCAGCCTGGCCTTTAAGCTCATGGCAGATCCCTTTGTGGGGACGTTGGCCTTTATCCGCGTCTACACCGGCACCCTTGCCGTTGGAGACAAGGTGTTTAACCCTGTGAAGTCGAAACAGGAGAAGGTCAGTCGCATCCTTAAGATGCATGCCAACAAACGGGAAGAGGTCAAGATGCTAGGCCCCGGTGACATTGGCGCCCTGGTTGGCTTACGTTTCTCAACCACCGGCGATACCCTTTGTAGCACCGGAGATTATATAGTTCTGGATAAGATGGAGTTTCCAGAACCGGTCATCAGCATAGCCATTGAGCCGAAAACAAAGGCTGATGAAGAGAAGCTCTATGAGAGCCTGGAAAAAATGTCCCTGGAGGATCCATCCTTCCATGTGGGCACGGATGCTGACACAGGACAGACCCTCATCTCCGGAATGGGCGAGTTGCACCTGGAAATTATTGTTGACCGGCTGCTGCGTGAGTTCAAGGTTGGGGCCAATGTCGGCAAGCCCCAGGTTGCCTATAAAGAGACAGTCACCAGCCAAGGCCAAGGTGAACATGAATTTACCCAACAGACCGGTCAGAATCAGTATGGCCATGTCTGTTTGGAAGTTTCCCCCCTTCAACAGGGTGAGGGGAGACAGTTTGAGTGTCAGGTCAGTGAAGAGACCATTCCGGCTGAGTTTATCGCTGCCATTGAGCGTAGTGTCTATTCAAGTCTTGATTCTGGTGCACTGCTTGGCTTTCCAGTGATGGATATTAAGGTCAGCCTGGTTGGTGGTTCCTTTCACGAGGAAGATTCAACCGATCAGGCCTTTGGGGTGGCCACAGCCATGGCCCTTAGGGAGGCCATGCTCAAGGCTGAACCGATACTTCTTGAGCCAATGATGGCCTTGGAGATCATGGTTCCTGAAGCCAGTATGGGGGATGTGATTGCAGACCTCAACGTCAGGCATGCCAAGATAAACGGCATGCAGGGGCGGGAAAATGGTTATCAGGAGATTAAGGTTGAGGTACCCCTTGCCCAGATGTTTGGCTATGCGACTGATTTGAGATCAGCCAGTCAGGGCCGGGCAAACTTCTCCATGAAGTTTGCCAATTATGCTGAAGTACCAAAGAAGACGAGTGACAAGATCATTCAGAAGGTAAAAGGATTAATCTGATTTTAAGCCCCTTCTATATAGATAGAAACGGCATTTTTTAAAATTCGAGGAAGAACAATGGCTAGAGAGAAATTTGAACGCACCAAACCTCATTTGAACATCGGTACCATCGGTCACGTGGATCATGGTAAGACCACCCTGACTGCAGCGATTACCAATGTCCTTTCTCAGAAGGGTTTTGCTGAAAGCACGGATTTTAGTGACATTGACAAGGCGCCTGAAGAAAAAGAGCGTGGCATCACCATCG
>JAUVQZ010000120.1 GCA_030597865.1 Pseudomonadota bacterium
CTTCCATGATCGTCGCGAGGCGATGGAGAGTGATGCCCGCACGGTGATCGGTCACGCGCGTCTGCGGATAATTGTAGGTTCGAATCTTTTCGGAACGCTCGCCCGTTCCAACCTGGGCTCGATTTTTTGCCCGGCTCCGATCGGCTCATCACCGAACTGCCTGGCAATGAGGAGACGTTTGACTGCGCCGTTTCACTGGACTGCGGTGACAAGCGGCGCCTTGGCGAAGGCGTCGAACAGCTTCTGCGGCATAAACCATTTATCGCCATTGACCACCATGCCGGTCATCAGACCTTTGCTGACGTTTCCTGGGTGGATGAACATCGCTCCTCCACCGGTGAGATGATCTATGACCTTTTGCGTTGCCTGGACTGCGAGATCAGTCAGGAGACAGCATATTGCCTCTATACCGCCATTCTCACTGATACCGGTTCCTTTAAATACGAATCCACCACCGCCCATACCCTGCGGGTGGCTGCCGATCTCCTTGATTATGGTGTCAAACCGGCTGAGATTTGCGGCCATATTTTTGATAATTATAGCAAGAACCGTTTACAGCTCCTGCAGTCTGTTTTGGGCTCCCTCTCCCTCCATGCTGAGGATAGCGTGGCCTTTATCAGCGTCAGCCAGGACCTGCTCAACAGCACCGGCACCATCCCTGCCGACACAGAGCTCTTTATCAATTTCCCCAGGTCCCTGAAAACGGTGAAGGTCGCTGTGTTCTTAAAGGAAACGGCAGACAATCTCATCGGGGTGTCCATGCGGGCCAAGGGTGAGGTTGATGTGGCTGAGGTGGCCCGTGGTTTTGGCGGCGGCGGCCATCGTAATGCCGCCGGGTTTAAGGTCGCTGACATCTCACTTGCTCAACTTAAAGAGCAGTTGCTTGCCAAGTTTCTTCCCCTTGTTTGACCAGATTTGTGAGTGATCTTGCCCAGGCAACAGGGGTGGTACTGGTGGATAAGCCGGTGGGCCCCACATCCTTCCGTATGGTCCAGCAGGTGCGGCGGGCCTTGGGGATTAAGAAGGTGGGGCATGCCGGCACCCTGGACCCTTTTGCCTCGGGCCTCCTTGTTATCTGCGTCAGCCGTCCTGCCACCCGGATCATTTCCCAGTTGATGGAGGGAGAGAAGGAGTATCTCGGCGTCCTGCGCCTGGGCCTTGAGACCGATACCCAGGATAGCGAGGGGGAAATCATTGCCGAGCAGGAGGTGCCTGAGCTGGACCGGCAACAGATCGAGACCTGTCTGGCCGGGTTTATGGGGCCACAACTGCAGCAGCCCCCCCGGTTTTCAGCCCTAAAGCATAGGGGTAAGCCCCTCTACTATTATGCCCGGAAGGGTATAGTGGTGGAGAAGGAACCGCGGCAAATAACCATTTTTGCCCTGGAATTTGTGGAATATAGCGAAGAATATTTGCATATCCGCGTCGTTTGCAGTAAAGGAACCTATATTCGAACCCTGGCCACTGATATTGGCAGGGCCCTTGGCTGTGGCGCCTATCTCCATGGGCTGAGGCGAATCAGGTCAGGCCCGTTCCATGTCAAGGATGCCATAGATGGCAGCTTGCTGGCAGAGAGTGGTTCGGCCCGTCAACTCCTTGTTGATAATATGCTCTCGGTTGAGGAGGCCCTGGCCTTTTTGGCCGACCAGGAGAGAGTCTGACAGTTATACGAAAATAGGGGTGTTGCTCCTTGGTGGGGCGGTATCTCTGGGTGGTATGTACCATACATCTAACCCGGCGGAGCTGGATACGACCCTCTACAGCTCTAAATAGATCAAGGGGTTATTGAAGTTTTTTACGATATTTACGTTTGTGCGTGGATATTTCTAACAGAGTGTCTAAACAAGCTGCAGGATGATGTTATAATCACCAGGCGGCCTGGTTTGCGGTATGGAAACTGTTTGTATTCCTGCCCCCTATGCCATGCCCCGTTGATTCACATCTCTTAAGCGGCATAATAAGGGAGGTCATTATGACCCTGGAAGTAGATCAGAAGCAGGAAATCATAGCAAAATTTGGTAAAACCCCCACCGATACCGGTTCTCCAGTTGTGCAGGTTGCCCTGCTCACGGCCCGTATTACCTATCTCACTGAACATTTTCAGACCCATAAGAAGGATCATCATTCCCGCCGCGGCCTGCTGAAGCTCGTTGGTCAGCGCCGTCGTCTTCTTAAGTATATCATGAAGCAGGATATTACCCAGTATCGTGACCTCATTGCCCAACTTGGCATTAGGAAGTAAGTCATTCCTGGGCCGGCCCAAAGGGGTCGGCCCATTTTTTTCAAGCCGTAGAGATAAAGATCAAGGTGTTGCAAAGATCCACGGAGATCACTAAGACCACGAAGCTGCCTGTCAGGTGGTGTCGTGCGCTTCGTGACCTTCGTGGCAAGGACGAACACCGTGCCACAGAATCCAGGGCGCTCCATGCCGCAGGCATGCATCGCCCTGGGGTCTGTGGCTTGTATTGACATCTGCAGCATAAATACAGGAGATTCCATGTATAAAAAAGTTGAAGTTGAAGTTGGCGGTCGTCCCTTGACCATTGAAACAGGAAAGATAGCCAAGCAGGCCAGCGGCTCTGTGGTGGTAACCTATGGCGAAACCGTGGTTCTGGTAACCGCAGTTGGTGCCAAGGAGCCCAAGCCCAATGCTGATTTTCTGCCCCTCACCGTTGAGTATCAGGAGCGTTTTTACGCAGTGGGCCGGATCCCCGGAAGTTTCTTCCGCCGCGAGATTGGCCGCCCCACCGAGAAAGAGACCCTGACCTGCCGCCTGATTGACCGCCCCATGCGGCCGCTCTTTGCCGATGGCTATTCCTGTGAGACCCAGGTTATCGCCACCGTGCTTTCGGCTGATAAGGAAAACGATTCTGACATGCTGGCCTTGGTCGGCGCCTCTGCTGCCCTGTCCATCTCTCATATTCCCTTTAACGGTCCCGTTGCCGGGGTCCGGGTGGGTATGATTGATGGCGAGTATGTCATTAATCCCACCACCACCCAGCAGGAGGACTCGATCCTTGATCTCATCGTCGCCGGTACCAAGAACGCGGTGGTTATGGTTGAGGGTGGCGCTGAGATGCTCAGTGAGGAGGTTATCCTCGAGGGTATTTATGCCGGTCATGATGCCCTGAAGGCCATTATCGCCGTCCAGGAAGAGATGCAGGCTGCCGTGGGTATTGCCAAGATGGTGGTTGCTGCCCCTGAGGTGGATGCTGAGCTCCAGAAGCAGGTGGCGGCCATTGCTGCCGGCCCCATGGAGAAGGTGATCACCACCCCGGAGAAGATGGAGCGTTACGCCGCCTTTGATGCCCTGAAGGCCGAGGTGGTTGCCAAGTTTGAGGAAGATGCCGACTTTGATCGCCAGGGCGAGGTCAAGGGCCTCCTCAAAGACCTGCAGAAGGACATGATGCGGGCCCGTATCGTTGACAAGGGCGAGCGCATCGGCGGTCGTAAGTTTGACGAGGTTCGCGATATTGCCACTGAGGTGGCGTTGCTGCCCAGGGTTCATGGTTCTGCCCTCTTTACCCGTGGCGAGACCCAGTCCATTGTTACCACCACCCTGGGTTCCGGTGCTGATGAGCAGCGTGTTGAGACCCTGCAGGGTATGGATTTTCGTAAATTCATGCTCCACTATAATTTCCCGCCCTTCTGTGTTGGCGAGGCCCGTTTCATGCGCGGCCCCAGCCGTCGTGACATCGGTCATGGCGCCCTGGCCACCCGTGGCCTGGAGAAGGTGCTGCCCTCTGAGGAAGAATTTCCCTATACCATCCGCATCGTTTCCGACATCACGGAGTCCAACGGCTCCTCCTCCATGGCCTCGGTATGCGGCGGCTCCCTGTCCCTGATGGATGCCGGTGTGCCCATCAAGGCCCCTGTCTCCGGTGTGGCCATGGGCCTTATCAAGGATGGCGACAAGGTGGTTGTCCTCACCGATATCCTCGGCGATGAGGATCATCTGGGCGACATGGATTTCAAGGTGACCGGTACTGCCGAAGGCATCACTGCCCTGCAGATGGATATCAAAATCGAGGGTGTGGATCGTGAGATCATGACCACGGCCCTGGCCCAGGCCAAGGACGGTCGTCTCCATATCCTGGATGAGATGGCCAAGTCAATGGATGCGCCCCGTGCTGAAATGCCGGACCATGCCCCCAAGATTATCACCATGCAGATCAATCCTGATAAGATCCGTGATCTCATCGGCCCTGGTGGTAAGGTTATTCGCGGCATCCAGGCTGATCTTGATGTCAAGGTCGATGTGGTGGATTCCGGTGAGGTGAAGATCTTTGCCGCTTCCGGTGAGCTGGCCCAGAAGGCCATGGATATGGTTAATGAGGTCACTGCCGAGGCAGAAATTGGCAAGATCTACAACGGTGTGGTCAAGACCATCGTTGATTTTGGCGCCTTTGTCGAGATTCTGCCCGGTACCGACGGACTTGTTCATATCTCTGAGCTGGAAAACGGCCGTGTTGAAAAGGTCACCGATGTCCTGAAGGAAGGTGACGAGGTCAAGGTCAAGGTGCTTGCCGTGGATCAGCGTGGCAAGATCCGCCTGAGCCGTAAGGCCTGTCTTGAAGACTAGGCATCTTTAGCACAACAGTATGGGAAGGGCCGGGGACTGATGTTCCCTGCCCTTTTTTTTTGTTGAGGATTTGTTGTATGGTTTTCACCCCAGAGAGTTTTTTGAGCGGCAAGTTGCCTCTGTCCTCTGTGGTGAATCAATATGTAGGTAAGGCCCAGAATGTTCAATAAAAGCGTTTTTGCAAACGGCGTCAGGGTGGTCAGTGAAAGGATCCCTAATGCCCGCACTGTTTCCCTGGGAATCTGGGTGGATGTGGGCAGCCGTGATGAGGTACAGGCCAGCAGCGGCATCTCCCATTTTTTGGAACATATGTTTTTTAAGGGAACCACAACCCTTACGGCCCAACAGATCGCCAGGGAGTTGGACAGCTTCGGTGGTATGGCCAACGCCTTTACCTCCAAGGACACCACCTGTCTCTACTCCACGGTATTGGATAGTAAACTGCCGGATCTTATCGCTCTTTTTTCCGATATGTTCCACCATTCCCAATTTGTCGACGATGAGATCGGCCGCGAGCGCCAGGTGATTCTCCAGGAGATTTCCATGGTGGAGGATATCCCTGAAGACCAGATCCATGAGATCTTTGAGGCCTCCTTCTGGGGTGATAATTCCTTGTCTCGACCGGTCCTGGGCGATCAGCAGGTGGTGGGCCAGATGCGTGGCAGCCAGCTCCATAGCTATATCCAAGGGTTATATGCGCCGACCAAGATAGTAATCAGTTGCGCCGGCAATGTGGATCATCAGGAGCTTTGTCAGCTCTTGGAACCCCTTTGGGCCGATTTTTCCTGGGGATCTGAGGGGCATGACAGACTGGCCCCCGTGGCCCAACGTGATTTGGTCCAAAAGGTTGTCAGTAAGGAGCTTGAACAGGTGCAACTTGTCATGGGGGCCAAGGGCCTTGAGATTACCTCTGAGGATAGGTATGCCCTGGTGCTGTTAAATACCATTCTCGGCGGTAATATGAGTTCCCGCCTCTTCCAGGAGGTACGGGAGAAGAGGGGACTTGCCTATTCCATTTCATCCTTTATTGAGTCCTATGTCGATTGCGGTTATGTCGGGGTCTCGTGCGGCATTGCGCCGGCATCAATCAATCAAACCCTGGCCGTTATTGGCGAGCAATTTCGCCTCCTGGGTAAGGAGGAGAAATTGTCCCGGGAAGAGATGGGCCATGCCCTGGATTATACCCGGGGCAGCCTCTATCTGGCCGCAGAGAATCTTGAGTCACGCATGACCAGAAATGCCCGGAACGAACTCTATTTCGGCCGACAGATTCCCCTTGCTGAGGTGGTCAGCCAATTTGAGAAGGTGACGGTCACGGATGTTGCCGTGCTTGCCAGGAGGATCTTTGCCGAACCCCTCTGTGCCGTTGCCCTGGGACCTGTGCAGGAAGATGAGGTGAACTGGGTCTAGTAGCCGCATAAAAGATTAATCGCGGCGCATCTTGCCCGTTATTTGACACGCCAATCCTGTTGCGACTTCTGTTTGTGAAGGGCATAAAAAAAGGTTCATCGTCGAAGTCCGGGTAGACTCTTTGTTAAAACACAGAGACACAGAGGCTTTCTTTTTGCAATCCCTCTGAGCCTTTGTGTTTGGCAAGATGGTTAGCCGCCGAGTCTGAAGGCTGACATCCTCCCTCTCCCAGGCCTTTCTTCCATGGTTTCCGTGGCAAAAACAAAGTCATGCCCACACATTGACGAAGGGCATAAAAAAAGCCGGGACTTACAGGTCCCGGCTTTTTTATGGAAGGGTAGGGGGAAAGGGGCTTTTTAGGCCTTGGCGCCAGTTTCCCTGCCAGATTTGTCGATATATTTGAAGAATACTGGAAAGGCCACAAAAAAGGCACCGGCCATCAGGTATTCAACGCCCTTGATGTGGGTATAGAAGTCAACCAGGGTCTCATACTCGCCTAAGTTGCCGGTTGCCACCAGGAACTGGCGAAGCATCTCGCCGACCTGGAAGTTTACAGAGGACAAACCCGTGACAAAGGCCATTATGGCCCAGATGCCAAAGGCGCCTGCCAGGCCTGCCATAATCCCCAAAAATGCGCCCATACCTTTATTTTCGTTGCTGTCAGCCATTGTCATGCTCCTGAGTAATGATTGTATTTTGCCTTCCCTTGACTGGGAAGAATCCCTTACATTCCGGTGATTGCGGTCATAAAACCATTGATGACCCCGCCGATTCCCTGGGTGCTCAGGGCGCCTATCATGCATGCCAGGCCCCAGGCCCCAACCAATCCGGCAAAGGTGATGACCATGCCCAGGCCCATCTTTCCGGCCTGATTCATGTCAGCATGGGTGTCGTGAGTTGTCTGGGTGACCTGGGTGGTTTTTGTAGTATCTTTCATGACCAGCCTCCTTTTCGTTTGTAAGTCTCTTTTGTCGTTGTAGTTGAATAGTTTAAGAGCATGGGCCGTGCCACAAAGGGGAGGTGTGGTGGATTTTTTTCAAAAAACCACGTGGTTTCAGGTAGATATTTTTATATGTGACACATAAGTGTCTTGGTGGCGGGGCTGGGTGTTCCGATGGCGTGCCACGAAATATGTGGTATTGGTTGCGCCACATAAGTGTCGATACCACATGTTTTGCGACAGTTTTTGGGTGTGCTGTCGTGGGGCAAGGGGTATGGGAGATAGGGCAGGGGGCTCAGTCAGGAACCTGTTGCCTTGCTCAGGACATCTGGTACAGATAAACCAGATTGATGCCTGGGATAGAATATCATTTGACAAGGAAACATACAGGGGTGGTGGATGGACAGGGTTAAGGTAAAAATAAAATGGCTCGATAATGACAATAAGGATGGGCTGGCTCTGCCTGCCTACCATTCGGCCCTTGCTGCTGGTATGGATATCCAGGCAGCAGTGGCTGATGCCTTCACGCTGGAACCGGGCACCATTGCCATGCTGCCCACCAATCTGGCTGTGGCCATTGCGCCCGGCTATGAGATCCAGGTCCGGCCCCGAAGCGGCCTGGCGATCAAACACGGCGTCACCGTGGTCAACAGTCCGGGCACCATTGATGCCGACTATAGGGGAGAAATAAAGGTGGGACTCATCAACCTGGGCAGCCAGGCCTTTACCATTCAGCGGGGGGACCGCATTGCCCAGCTGGTGGTGGGCCCGGTATGTCAGGCCATCTTGGAGCTTGTCGATGATTTAGCAGAAACAGAGCGGGGGGCCGGGGGATTTGGCCACACCGGTCTTTGATTTTTATAGACCGAGGGCTTCCTGGTCCTCTGTTGTCGCGGCTGACACGTTCAACCATTGTCGATGAGCCGATGGAATGACCTGCTCCTGTAGCCCTTGAAAGGAGTTCTGACCATGGGCCGGTGGGGCGGTAAAAACAAGGAACTCAATATAATGATAGGTTACCAATGAGGTTTGCATAATGAGTGGTTCCTGCGATGACAATTGCGCTATAGATGCCCTTCGCGTAAGACAGCGGGGAACACTAAGAATTGTGCTCGGCATTAATGGCGTAATGTTCCTGGCTATTGCGGTGGCCGCGCTTTATGGCAAGTCAACGGCACTCCTCGCCGACAGCCTTGATAACCTTGGGGATGCTTTGACATATGGTCTTAGTCTGTACGCTGTTTCTAAGGACACAGCCGTAAAGGCTAAGGTTGCGCTGTTCAAGGGCGGCTTAATTTTCTTAGCAGCTTGTACCGTTGTTGCCCAAATTACCTACAAGTTTTTCGTTCCAAGCGTCCCTATCTTTGAAGTCATGGGAGCGTTCAGTCTTTTCGGCCTCATCGCAAACTCACTCTGTCTTTACTTACTTTGGCGGCATCGCCACGAAGATGTTAATATGAGTTCGGTTTGGGAGTGCTCACGAAACGACATCGCATCAAATATTTCCGTTTTTGTGGCGGCTGGCGCGGTCTGGCTCACCGGTTCTGGCTGGCCAGATATTTTGGTCGCACTTGGTCTCGTATGGTTGTTAATACGTTCTTCGATTCGGGTCGTTTCA
>JAUVQZ010000103.1 GCA_030597865.1 Pseudomonadota bacterium
ATATTTACGCAAAATCCACAAAACGGATCAACAAATACTCCCTTTTTGGCAGCTGGTCCCTGGGCCCCCATTTTACCCTGCAGGGTAATGGCAGTTATTCTGAGAGCCAGGGTGAGGAGGAGTGGCAGATCCAGTCACAACTGGTGGCCAGATTTTCTGTCTTATAGATTTGCCACCGAATCCACGGAAAGACACTGAAAGACACTGAAAGACCTCTTTTTTTATTTCCCGTGCCTTCCGTGGATAAGGTGGCAAAAAAACTTTTTTGAATTGGCGGATCCGCCCGCTCTGCGGGTGATATTATGATGATGAGGCATATATACTTATGAAAAGAATATTTTTAATTTTGCTGCTTCTGCTCTTAAGTACAGCTGGCTGTGCGGGGAGAGGGAGCATAGAGAGTTACAGCAGGGAAAATATAGATATTGGTTTTGTCAGGAGTATTGCTGTGCTCCCCCTTGAAAATAACAGCAGGGACGAATACGCCCCGGAACGGGTTCGCAATATCACCATGACCCAGATTCTCGGCCGGGGCCTTTTTGATGTGGTTGACAAGGGGGTGGTGGACAGCTTTCTCCATGAGGAGGCCATTGATCCTGGGAAACCTCTGGACCGCCAGGCCCTGCGTCGCATAGGTCAGCGTCTTAATATTCAGGCGGTCATGCTGGGCACCATTGATCTTGCCGATGAGGCCAGGAAAGGGGCGGTGGCCTATCCGGAGCTCTCCATTACCCTGCGCCTTCTGGAGGTGGAGAGTGGCTTGGTTATTTGGCAGGCCAGCGCGAACGAGAGTGGCGATTCGCTCTGGCGTCGTCTCTTTGGCCTGGGCTCGGTGGGCCCGTTTGCGGTCACCCTGGGCCTGGTCGATAAAATGCTGGCCACCATACCACACTGAGGTTGATACAAGGATAATGCCTTCCCGGAGAACCTTTATACTGCTTCTTTTGATTGCAGCGTGCCTGCTCCCTCAGGTTGGGTTCAGTCAGGTTGGTCGGATTGCTGTATTGCCCTTGGAGGATTTGAGCCAGGGGGCCAATGGCTTGAACCTTGCCATCACCCGTCAGGTCCGGGAGAGTATGGCGAGTAAGGGATTTTCCATGATGGACCATGAAGAGGTTATCTCCTTTATGGTTAAAAATCGGGTACGCTGGCTGGGCCATCTGAGCTCACAGTATATCCGCCGTCTTCATGACGAGTGTGGCGTTGGTTATCTCCTTCTTGGTTCCGTTAATCAACGCCGGGAAAAGAGGCCTTTTGCCCTTGGTCTCACCCTGCAATTGATCCGGACCGGAGACGCGCAGATAATCTGGGCCAGCAGTGCTGAGTTATGCGGCGCCGATGAAATTGGCCTGTTGGGGTTGTCCGATCCACAGGGCATGGCAGAGATGGAAGCTATGGTGGTGGACAAGGCGCTCCTTACCATTCCTGAGAATCTCCACCATGGGCGGCCCCTTGATATCCGTGATCGTATTGAGTCGGTCTTCATGGAGCCTGAAATCCTGAAGCCGGGAGATATGGTTCATTGCCGCATTAAGTTAGGCGCTTCGCCGGCCAGCCTTTTTGATACATCGGTCTCCATTTTCGTTGATGAGAGAATTGTTGAGGCTCTCTACTATAAAGGCGAGAATAGTTTTGTGGCCTCCTGGCCAGCTGCTTTCAAGAATCAGCGCTATCCAGTGTCAATAGCCATTTCACGGCCCGGCACGGGAGATCAAGAGGTGTTGGTGGGGAGTTATCTTGTTGATGGCCAGGTGCCGGCAGTGGCTCTGCATCTCAAGGGCCAGGAGCTAAACGGCATTATTGTTCTTCAGAAAAAAGTGACCATCATGGCGGTCATGAAAAATCCGGAGCCCATCAGGCGCTGGTTGATGACCGTGCGTGACGAAAATGGTGTTGAGATCATGGCTGACGACGGTCAGGATGGCCTGCCGCCCCGTTTTTCGTGGTGGGGTCAGGCCCAAAACGGTGCTCTGGTGGTGGATGGATTTTATACCATTGATCTCACGGTCTGGGACAGGGCTGGTAACAGTGCCTCTGCCGAACAAGCCATTCGAGTGATACGCCAGGAGCCGAAAATGGAGCTGGCCATGAAGGAGCAGGAAAACAGCCTTGCCCTGAACCTTGAGTATGATGGTGAAATACCCCTTGCCTATTGGCGTCTTGAGATCCAGAACCAGGATGGCGATATTATTTCGGAAAGCAGCGGTACCGAGGATACCGCTAGCCTAATGCTCCCCCTTGCCACTATTGGCGACCAGAATATAAGCTACCGGCTCTATGCCCAGGATATGTTGGGTAACCGTCTGCGCCGGGATGTTGTGGCTCTGGTCCCGGTGGAGGAGAAAGAAAAGGAGGGTGATGCCGGTTTTTTTGCTGAGACAGGGGGGGAGGAGATGGCTTTGAGGGAGATATGGACCGAAGATTTTTGATCCTTATGGGCGTAACATTAGCCTGCCTTGTTGTTCTGGGCGGTTGCGCCGGCTCAAAGCCCTACCTCCAGGAATTTAAGGTTGTTGCTCCAGTCCGGGCCTGTAGTGTCGGGGTTTTGCCCCTTATCAACAGGAGCGGTTATGGTCAGGGAGACAGGGTTTTGTACAGGGTGCTTCTCTCTGAGTTGGTTAACCAGCGCCCCTGGCGTCTGGCCCTGGAGGGTGATGTCCTGGCGATTTATCGGGAATTGCGGCTCAGGCCCTGGGTCCAGCCCAGTCCGGAGCAGATGAAGATTATCGCTTCACGGCTGGGGGTTGATATCCTGGTTGGCGGCGAAATTCTGGAGATGGAGGAGAAGGTGGAGGGTAAGCGGGTTAATCCCCGGATCAAAATTCAGCTCCAGGTATATAATGGTAAGGACGGTACCTTGTTGTGGGCCACGTACCACAGCAGGCAAGGTGCTGATTATCGAAAAGTAATGCATTTTGGCCTTAGCAACACCGTGAGCCAGCTTGGCAAAAAAATTATACAGGAAATTCTTAAATTATGGGAAGAAGAAGAGCTGTTGGCATGTTCCGACTGATATTGTTGGCCCTCTGTACATTATTTTTTGTTGGCGTTCTCAGTCATGATGCGAGGGCCTGGTTATGGAATGATGCCTCTCTGGTCACCATCAATGGCGAGAAGTTCTCGGATCAGGATTTCCGTGACTGGTGGCGGAGTTGGCAGGAAGAAAACATGGAATTGCCGGAGTCTCCTGATGAATTTATCGAGTGGCAGCTCATGGCCCAGGAGGGCAGCCGGATGCAGCTGGACAGTGAACCGGGGTATAAGCGCAAGGTGGAGACCTTTCTCAAGGTTCGAGCCCTGATGATTCTTAAAAACGAGGAGGTGGACTCCAAGGCCAAGCCGACCCGGAAAGAGATGTGGGCCATGTATGAAAAGGAGTATTGCCCCCGTTGGAATATAGCGGTTTTTTTCTTTGAAACCGAGGCTCAGGCCGCTGAAAAAGGCAAGGCCCTACGTGAGGGTGTGATCTCCCATGGGGATCTGAAGGTGTTGGCGGCTAAGGAAGGCGGGCCTCTTTTTTATGAGGCGAAATGGCTGCGTTATCCCCAGGTTAAGGAGGAGTGGCTCTCTTCGTTAAAGGGGAGCAGTCCAGGGTTCATAACCCCTCCCCAGGCCACGGGTAAGTATTTTATTATCCTTGATTTTCTGGAGGAAAAGGGACCGGAAGAGGAAGATTTCGCCAAGGTCAAGGCAACAATCCAGTCAAAGCTCAGAGATAAGCTCAGTGCCGACCTTACCTTCAAGCTGGTTGAGGGCTTGAAGAAGAAATACCAGGTGGTTGTTGATAAAGAGTTCTTGGCCACCATTGGCGATGCACCCCTGGATCTGGAAAGTGCGGAGAGGGTTGTGGTCAAGACGAGTCAGGGGAACATCACTGCCGGGACATTACAGGCCATGATGGCCAAGGAGCGGCAGTTCCGGAAGCAGTATAATTTCAGTCCGGAAGATTCGACAAGCCTGAAAGGTCGGGTGGTGGCAAGTATGCTGGCCCAGACCCTGATTTCCTGGGATGCCATGAACCGGCATTATGAAGAGAAGGAACCCTTTGCCGCTGTGTATCAGTTTTACCGGAAGCATCGGCTCACCAAGGAAATTGAGAAACGTTTCATTCGCCCTAAGGCAAAGCTGGACGAGGGAGAGGCCAAGACCTATTATGAAAAGAATCAACACAAGTTTTCCCATCCTGAAACGATAAGCTTCGCCCTTGCCGAGGGGGAAGAGGAGCTGGTTAAGCGGATGCGGCAGGATGTAACTCGGGGGGAAGACTTCCTGGTGGTGGCCGGGAAGCATTTTCCCGGTGGCGTGCCTGTCCAGCAGGTGCCCGTCGATCATCTTGATGCTGAACTGAAAGGGCCTCTGCTCGCCCTTCATAAGGGAGAGGTGAGTATGCCTTTCCCCCTGAAAAGTAATTTTGCCATGGCCAAGCTCGTCAATCGCAGGCCAGCCATGCCTGTACCCTTCATGCAGGTAAAAGATGAGATCGACAAGAAGCTTCGTGATGAAAAGTTTGTAACAAGCCGTATGGAGTATCTTGATCTGCTGAAGAAGAAATCCTCAATACAGGTAAACAGTAAAATCTGGAATAAGCTACGCAAGGAGCTTGAACAACAATATGAATCTAAGGAAAATAAGTAAGTTTATTGTCCTGTTTATCCTGATCTGCGGCCTGGTTTCCTGTGTTAAGGAGCCCAAGCAGGCCGTGCGTAAGGGATGCCAAGATTGCCATGCAGACATGGCCGCTGCTTTTCAGCAGGGGAAGGTCCATAAGCCAGTGGCAGATAATGCCTGCGGGGCCTGTCATCTTCCCCATGGCATCATCGGCGGTGTTTTTCTGCGCCAGGAAGCTCCTGACCTTTGCTTTAGGTGTCACCGGCAAATGGCCTCTGGGGTGGGTGATGTCTCTGTGCATCAGCCAGTGAAACAGGGGCAGTGCGTGAAGTGTCATGCCAGTCATAATGCGCCTGAGGATCACTTGCTGCAGAAGACGGTGAAGGAGTCCTGCTATGGGTGCCACGACAGGAAGAAGTTTGAACAGCAAAATGTCCATCCTCCTCTTCAGGATGGTTGTACTTCCTGTCATAATCCCCATAATGCCGGGCAGCCGAAGCTGCTGGTCCAGGAGGCGGATGCCCTTTGTCTCAGCTGTCATGACAGCAAGACGAAAATCTTCAGCAAGGCCCATTTCGGGCATGGTGTGGACAATGGTTGTGTAAGCTGTCATAACCCCCATAGCTCAAAAGGGCCGGGGCTGCTCAAGGCCGAGGCCCATGGTCCCATGGCCAGGGGCAAATGTACCTCCTGCCATTCTGACGCTGAGGGAGGGGCTCTGCTGGTGCCGGAGAAGCCGGATGGACTTTGTCTCTCCTGTCATCAGCCCGTCTATGAAAAGGCCGCTGCCGTTGATGTGCATAAACCTGTTATGGACGGCAATTGCACCACCTGCCACGATGCCCATGCCAGTGAAGACAAACATCTGCTGGCCGCCAGTCCTGAGAGTCTCTGTCTGCAATGCCATACGGATGAGCATGGGGCCAAGATGCGCAGCCAACATGAACCCCATAGGAAGGGAGCCTGTCTCGACTGTCATGCCGGCCATGGAGAGACGGCCAATAAGGGCTTACTTGCCGAGCCAGCAGCGCTGTGCGCCAAATGCCATGGGCCCGGGCAATATGGCCAGGGGGCCTTTGCCCATGCCCCGGCCGCCAAGGGTGACTGTCTTACCTGCCACCTTCCCCATAACTCTCAGGAGAAACGGCTCCTGGCCAAACGGGACGGTGATGTCTGCATCAAATGTCATAAGGGGGTTGGTGAGGAGCTTGGCAAGTTCAGTCTCCATATGCCCTTTGCCGCCGGTGAGTGCAGCCGTTGCCACAGCCCCCATCAGGGTGTTGAGGAAAATCGCTTACAGGCGCCCATTGATAGGGGTGAGCTCTGTTTGACCTGCCATAAGGCTGTTGGTACGGAGCAGGCCAAGGATCATGGTCATCAGCCCTTTGTGGAGGGCAGGTGCCAGACCTGTCATGATCCCCATGCCAGTGATAACTCCTTTATCCTGCGTCAGGGCGAGGTCTGCCTCACCTGTCATCAAAATGTGGCCCAGGTGGTTAAGGCGGCTAAACATGTTCACGCCCCGGCGGAGGCAATGAATTGCGGCGTATGCCATGTGGCCCACGGTTCCGGTGAAGAGCAACTTCTTATGAAGAAGAAGCCCGATCTTTGTCTTACCTGTCATCAGGATATTAAAAAATACTGGCAGGACGGTGTGGCCCATGCCCCTGCCAGCCAGGATTGCGGGCTGTGCCACGATCCCCATGGTGGCGCCAGCCAGGGCCTTCTCAAAATGGAGGCAGCAAAACTCTGCTTCTCCTGCCACGATAATAAGACCCTTCGTTTCCGGAATGTCCATCACGGCATGGAGCCCGCAGGCACCTCCTGCCTGAGCTGTCATGATCCCCATGGCTCGCCGGATAAGGGACTTCTCTATCCGGTCCATCACACCCCGTTTAAGAAGGGGGGCTGCAAGGCCTGCCATGGGGAGGGAAATTGATGAAAAATCGTGTTGCCATATTATTTACGGTTGGTCTCCTGCTTGTGATCTCTTATGATTCTGCCGGGGCCGTGCAGGGCTGCATTAGCTGCCATCCCAAGCAGGAGTTCAGCGGAGAACTTATTCATAGGCCGGTGGCCCAGGACCAATGCACCCAGTGCCATAATCCCCATGTCGCTAAATTCAAGGGGCTGCTCCAGAAGCAGGGAGGTGATCTCTGCTATTCCTGTCATGATGAGGCCAAAAAGGCCTTTGGCCAAGGGGTGCAGCATCAGCCTGTCCGGGAAGGGCAGTGCCTGACCTGTCACAGCGCCCATGCCTCTGACCATAAGGGATTGCTGAGCCGGCCCATTGCCGAGAGTTGTTTCAGCTGCCATGAGACCCTGGCAGGCAAGGAGTATTCGGTACGGCATAAGCCCTTTAGCGATGGCAATTGTGTGGCCTGTCATCAGCCCCACCATGCTGACAACTACCAGCTTCTTAAGGACGACAGTGACAAGCTCTGTCTGGGTTGTCATAGCCAGCCCGATACCCTGGCCGGTCATGCCGGTTTCCCGACCAAGGCTGCAGAATGCCTTTCCTGCCACAACCCCCATGGCGGTAAAAGCAAGGGGCTGATCCGCGAGCAGATCCATGCCCCTTTTAAAGAGGGCTGTACCTCCTGCCACGGCAAAGAGGCAAAGGGCAGCGAGTTATGTCTGAGTTGTCACGCCGGGGTCAGAGAGGAGATGCTTGCTCCCCACTCGCACATGCTGGCCGGTGATCGTACCTGTGTGGCGTGCCATAGTCCCCATGCCTCTGACACGGCGGGCCTTCTCAGGGCACCCTATGAGCAGCTCTGCCGCTCGTGTCATACCGACACCTTTGATCGCAATAGGCGCAGCCTCCATTCCCATCCCAAGACAGAGAAATGTACGGACTGCCATGAGCCCCATGGTTCAGAGAGGTTGGTGATGCTCAATGGTGATGGCAATGCTGTCTGTTCACGCTGCCATGAGACCCAGGGTGAGTTCAGCCATCCCGTGGGCAGTGAGGTCATTGACCACCGCACCGGCTTAGGGATGACCTGTCTCTCCTGTCATGACCCCATGGGTACGGAGTATCGCTATCACCTGAAACTGAGCGGCAAAAAGGCCATGTGTGTGCAATGTCACCGAAGTTATTAGTGACTTACTCGTTGATCTCTGTGAAAGAAAGAGTCTGGAGAGTTGATCTTGAAACTGATTACGCTGGGTTAGCTCCAAGTCACTTATACCCCTCAAGTGGGTACTGAAAAGAGTGCCGTTCTCGAAAAATATAACCGTCAAAGGTGTTAGAGGTAAAAATGGATACCATCTGCATTGTAAAAAGATGTTCCCTGTTCAGGGCCGGGATTGTGGCGCTCCTCTTCTGGCTGGCCATGTCATGCCAGGCCATGGCTGCCAGTCAAATCCCCTGGGAACTTGCCTTCACCTTAAGTGACCAGAGTCTAGGCGAAACCCTGCCAACGGCGCTCTATGTGGATAGCGACAAGAAGCGCTATTATATGGTGGACAGTGGTGGTGGCCGTCTTGTCTCCTTCGACGATCAGGGCATTTTTCTAAAAACATTCAGTCCTGAGGATGGCTTGGTCAGGCCCTTTGATATGGTGCGCCTCAGTGATTCGGTTCTGGTGATTGTTGAAAAGGGCAAAAACTCGCTGACCACCATCGATTTTGTCGGCAAGGAAACCAAAAGGGTGGTGGTTGAGGATCGGGGGCGGCAACTCATGGTTGACCGCATTGAAACTTCGAGGGGGAAACTCTACCTCCTTGACCGGGCCAGCGGCCAGATATTTCGCCTTTCCAACTCTTTTAAGATCGAGCAGCGCTTCCCCTTACCGGAGAACAGCGGCGGCATTGTTGATTTCAAGATTGTTGGTGATCAGATATGGGCCCTGGGCCAGCAGGAAAAACGGCTGTATACCTATCTGGAGAACGGCCGGATCAGCAAACGGGTCGATGTCTCGGAGATGGTGAAATTCCCGGTTTCCCTGGCCCTTGATAGTGCCGGCCTCATCTATATCCTTGACCGTCATCAGGGAGAGGTGGTGGTGGTGGATCGTAAAGCCAAGATTAAATATAGATTTCTGGCCAAGGGGCACGGCCCACAGAATCTCTACTACCCCATGGAGATCCGTTTTGATCCCTGGGGCGGTCTCTGTATTGTCGACGAGGGAAATAACCGGATTCAGGTGTTTCGTCGCTAGAGGAATGATATGGGCCTTAATAAATTAACAGGGCTATGGGTAGCAGTCTTGCTCGGGGTGCCTAGCATAGTCCAGGCCAAGGTCTCAGGGCCCTGTGTTGATTGCCATACCATGCATAACAGCCAGGATGGTACGTCCATGGCTTTTACCAGGAGTATAGTCAGCGGCCAAGTATCCCCCAATTCTGCGCCCAATAAGGGTCTGCTCACCACCGACTGTGTGGGATGTCACCAAGGGGAAAATACAGGTGGGTCTGTGCCCTATGTCTTTGACAGCAGCACTCCCACTTACGGAGATCCGGATACCACAGGTAATACCCTGGCTGGCGGTAATTTCCATTGGGTCATGTCGGATGATCGAGACGGGCATAATGTTGCGGGTATCTCATTAGATGCGTACAACCCATTAACCGATATACCGCCTGGAGGCACAGCCTTGGGCAGCCAGATTACCTGTGCCGGCACCACTGGTTGCCATGGGGATAGGGCTCAGAATACGGATTTTGCGGCCGTGAGCGGCGCTCATCATGGACAGCCCATAGCCGTTAATGGTGCCATGATGGATGGTAGCGATCTTGCCAATAGTTATCGAATGCTGTTTGGTGTTAGGGGTATTGAGGATGCCGATTGGGAGTATACGAATTCTGCTGGTGATCATAATCAATATTACGGTATGGATCGTAGCGCTGAGAGTACAGTCACCACCGATAATATAGATGGTGAGGCTCGACCAACCACCATAAGTGCCCTCTGTGCTGAGTGCCATGGAGACTTTCATGTCAATGTTGCGGGTACCAGTGCCTCAACCTCTGATACTATGGTGAGCCCCTGGATTCGCCATCCCACCGATTTTGACATGAATAGTGTGAAAGACAAGGAGTTTGGCGATTATGGTGTGAATGGTGATAATGCCTATCAACCAAGTGTGCCGGTTGCCAGTATCACTCTCATA
>JAUVQZ010000082.1 GCA_030597865.1 Pseudomonadota bacterium
AGCAGGGGACAGCAGACACCGCTACGCTACGCTGTTACGCTGTTGTTTAACGAAAACATGGAGCACAGTCCACGCCTAACATTCCCATTACAGCACAATTTCCAAAAAACAGTTAATAAAAATTTAAAAGAATTTGTAAAAGTAAGTGGAAGGAAGATTATTCATAAGGAGTATAGAAACAACCATGACCGAATTCAAAAAGCAGTGGGACATGGAAATGGCCATGGCTGTGCTGGCCAATAAGGACGTGGATGGTGAAACATGGTCAGAGGCAGTGGAGTGGCTTTTGCTTTATGGCCCACCCCATATTCAGGAAATCCTAAGCCAGGCCTCGGCCATGGCCACCAACGAACATTTCCCCGGGCTAACGCCAAGCGGCTACGGCCCGGATGGCAACCCTCTCTATGATGTCCAGGCCCTGGCCCAGGCCTTGAACATCTCCCCTGAGGAGGCCTTACAGCAACTCCGGGAAAAAGAGAAAAAACAGGAAACCAGACACCTCTTTTCAGCAGACGATTCCCAGAAAATCCAGTAACAGTCCGCTGAAATCCCCTTGGCCTGAGCTGGAGGAACCCACAAAACCAGGGGGCTGATCCTGACCAATCAAAGATTGGTTACCATCAGCAGGTTCTTTTTCCATGCCTGGCAGGGGCGATTACCCCCCTTATCCACCAAAGAGCTCTCGGCAAATTCTTGACCTGCCAACCAAATGCTTTATGATTGCCCCAAGGTTTTCATTGCCCTGGCATCCACCCTTTATCAATAAAATATGAGGATTACCCATGTCTCTCCAAGAACAAATTCGTAATGACCTGAAGGCCTCCATGAAGGCAAAAACAGCCACCAAAACCGCAGCCATCCGCGTAATCCTCGGCGAGTTTTCACGTCAGCCCACAAAAGAGCTTGCCGACCCTGAGGTTATAGCCATTATCAGAAAGTTAATTAAATCAGAGACCGAACTCCTGACCGCCTCAAACAGCAAGCCTGGGGATTCTGACTATATCTCTATTCTTGAGGCCTACCTGCCCCAGCAGGCCACGGAAGCAGAGATCAAGGAGTGGATAGCCGCCAATATTGACCTAACCACCTTCAACAACACGATGCAGGCCATGAAACCGATCATGGCCCAGTTTGCCGGCAGAGCTGACGGCAAACTGGTAAAGACCATCCTCCAGAATCTGTAATCAACAGACCTGGTATTGCCATGGCGAAATTATCCCGAGCCTTTCTCCCCCTCAAGCTCACTGTCCTGCTTGGCCTTTGCCTGCCGGGATCTACCGTGCTCGGAGCAGACCATGGGGAATGCCTGCTCCGCTCCATCCATGAGAATGCCGACTCCCTCACCATAGGTGAACTTAAGGCGGCCTGCCGGGCCGGGCAAACGACCTCCAGCCGGCAGATCGACCAGGAGCACCCCCTGCCAAAGGAAGGCCCAGCGCCGGAGGGTGCTGGGCCAAACACCCATGCAAATGGATTTTCGGTGACTCCCCATAGGCAAAACTTTATCCTGCTTTACAGCCATAACAGCGCCCCGAACACGGCACCCTACCCCCATGATGCTGATACTGCTGTGGACCACGATGAGATCACCTTCCAGGTCAGCCTTAAGTTTCCCATCGGCAGTTTTCAGATCGGCCACCACAGGACCTACCTCATGGCGGCCTATACGGCCCAGTCTTTCTGGCAGGCATATAACAAGACCCTCTCCAGCCCCTTTCGCGAGACCAACCACGAACCAGAAGTTTTTGCCGTCTATCCCCTGGATCTGAAAATCCCCGGCGCCCGCAAGGTCTATCTCATGGGCGGTTTTGTTCACCAGTCAAACGGCCGCAGTCAACCCCTGTCGCGGAGCTGGAACCGCCTCTATCTTGATTTTGTTATTGAGGGGGACAACTTCAAGATCAGTCTGAAACCCTGGTATAGAATACCAGAGGAGGACAAGGGGTATATCGGCGCCTCAGAGGGTGACGATAACCCGGATATCAGCGACTATCTTGGCTACGGGGAGATCAGTGGCGCCTATAGGGTGGAAGATCACACCTTCAGCTTCATGCTTCGTAACAACCTTGCCCGCCATGACAACAAGGGGGCCTTGAGGCTGGGCTGGTCCTTTAAGATGCCCTTTATTGAATCGAACAACCTCAAGGGCTATATCCACTATTTCAATGGCTACGGCGAGTCGTTAATCGACTACAACGCTGCTGTGCAGCGCCTGGGCATCGGTCTCATGCTTGCCGACTGGTTCTAGGGGCCAACCCATGCCGGCTTTCGGGCTTGACCTCCAGACTGATGTCGGCAATGACCCCTTGATATGCCACGTGCCTGATACCTTTTTTCCTGAGGGCCCGGTCTGCCTTCTCCTTGATATGGGACGAATAGACCAGATCACAATCACTGATAATATCCGTTACCCAGTCCATCATGTCCTGGTCAAAGAATTCCACGGCTAATGGTTCAGATGAACGCTCGCCCACAAACAAAGGAGTGTTGCCCTCCATCTCATAAATCAAGAAACGGCGGGCATTGGCAAACCAGTCATCCACCCTTACGGTGTCACTTGAGACCACAGCTATCCTCATCGCACCCTCCTGACCTCTGCGCCCCTCTGCCAGATTTAACAAATCCCTTCTCCTTAGGGAGAGTACAATTTATATGCCATTCCCCGCGCTCAATCAAAAAAAGGCAACCAACCGTTTTTGTCCCAAAAGTTTTTAAGGGCCGCCTTACCTGTCCAGCAGGTTTGGTACAATAATTTTTAATTGTACCGCCCACCAGTTCAATTTTTTGTCCCTATGGGCGCCCCCCTTTTCAAATACTTTTTTTCCCGGCCTTCACGCTTTAGGTGTTACAGTTGGCCCAAACAATCCCCAGTCAAATTCATTTTTCCCACACCAAGATATGGCCACCAACCCCAAAGCGCCTCAACCAACGAGATTGCTCGCCCTCCTTTTAACCTTGGTCCTTTTTGGCTTTTTCGCCATCAGCGCCAGCCAGTTTGTCGTTCAGCGCCTATCACAAAAAACAGCCGGCTGGTCCACAGACAAACATGCCGAAATCTATATGGCCAGGAATCTGGAGATGCTTATCAAGGAGATCCAGGCCGACTTCTTTCTCCTGCCAACCTTAAACAATCGTGCCGACCAGGAGAGCACCAAAAACGCGGCCCTGGCCCACATCTCCAAGGCCTTGGACAAGCTGGATATCCTCAAGCAGGGAGGCAGCCTCAGCCCACCAGAGGCCATCACCCTGCTTTTCGACCTACCAACCAACGCACTTTTCACCTTTACCCCTGAGAAAAACGCCCACCGCCTCAGCATCATAAACAACATCCAAGGCCTGTTGCGCCAGGTCCAAAAAGACCTCGGCCGCATTGACCTCCTTTTGGTTATCCATAATGCCTCTGCCACTGATACCCCGCCACAAAGAAGCCTGATCCATCCCAGCTCCCTAAAGACCCTTCTCAACCATGACAAGGGGCTATTCGCTGAGCTTAACGACCAGGCCAAGGAGTTCACCACCTCCTCCCAGTGCCTCCTTGAAAATATTCAGCAGCACAACAAAACAACGATAAAACGCTACCAGCTGATCGGCGTACTTGTTGCAGGAGCGACCTTTATCCTGGTGGCATTCCTTGGTTCCCGCCTCATTTTGCAAATCATTAACACCACCAAGATACTCCGTATAACCCGTGACAGTATGGCCTCTGAGTATAAGAAGCAAAAGGCCCTCAACACCATTCTTGCCATTACCCATGACCCCCTTGACCTCAAGGAGAAACTGACAAAATCCCTGAATATCATCCTGCAATCCCTCTTCTCCACCACCATTAACAAGGGGGCGATTTTTCTCTGTGACCAGACCCGGCAGAAAATTGTCCTCCAGGCCCAGCAGGGGATGAACGACCAGTTGCCCTGCATGGCTCAGGGCTCATACTTTGGCTCATGCCTCTGTAGTATTGCTGCTGTGTCAGGGGAGATTATTGAGTGTGGCAGCGACGATCCGCGTCACCGGCTAAACCATGACGGCATGCGGCCCCATAATCATTTTTGTCTGCCCATAACGGTGGAAGAAAGGACCCTGGCAGTTCTCCTCATCCAGCTGGAAAAGGATATTTCATTGCCCCAGAGCGACAGGAATTTCCTCGGTGCTGTGGCCCACTCCATGGCAGCGTTGATCAGACAGCAGATGGCGGAAGAAAAGCTGGCAAAAAGCGAGGTTGACCGCCTTGCCCTTTTTGAATCCTCCAATGAGGCGATCCTGCTGCTAGAAAACAATGAGGTCATTCGCTGCAACAGGGCCGCCGCCCTTCTTTTTAGCTTAGGGGATCAGGCTGAAATCATCAGCACCCCGCCCACCGAGCTTCTGGCCCATAATGATGAAGGGGCGTCTGTCCAGACCTTTCTTTCCCTGATCAACATCGCCATGCAACAGAGCACCGCCCACGGTGAATGCCTGATGAAAAGGCGGGACAACTCTACCTTTGAGGCGGCCCTGACCTTCACCCCCATCCTCCTCTACGGCAGCCATATTTTATACCTTGTTATCCGCGACATCAGCGCCAAAAAAGAAGAGCAGCTGGCCCTCCTGACCGCCAAGAAACAGGCTGAGAAGGCCAGCAGGGCCAAGTCAAATTTCCTGGCGGCCATGAGCCATGAAATCCGCACACCCCTGAATGCCATCCTCGGCATGACCCTTCTGAGTCTGGAAAAGGGGCTTGCCCCTGGACTCCAGGAAAACATGGAGACAATCCACACGGCAGCCGATTCCCTCATGTCGCTTATCAATGATATCCTTGATATCACCAAGATAGAGGAAAGCCAGCTCCTCCTTGAGGAAAAGCCCTTTTCCCTCCAGGATCTGGTCGACAAACTTACAGCCATCTTCCGTGGCCAGTTCCGCTGCGCCAATATCGGTTTAAGGGTGGAAATTGCCAGCGGCACCCCCCTGCAGCTGATTGGCGACGCCCGGCGTATCAGCCAGATCCTGAACAATCTCCTCACCAATGCCCTCAAATTCACCATGGAGGGCGAGGTAACCGTCACCCTGAGCTCGCCGCACCATGATGACAGGGATGCGGTTATTCAATGTGCGGTGCAGGACAGCGGCATCGGCATCTCCGGGGATACCCTGCCGATCATCTTTGATGATTTCAGCCAGGCCGAGACCTCCAGACAGTTTGGCGGCTTAGGCCTGGGCCTTGCCATTTCAAAAAGACTGGCAGAGATCATGGGCGGCAAATTATGGGCCACCAGCATTCCCAACCAGGGTTCCACCTTCTACCTTGAGATACCACTCCCCCTATCGCTTGACCGAGACAGGACAGGCAGCACCACCGCCAAAAACACCGGGATTTTCAGGCAGGCCGAAGTTCTTCAAGGGGCCCGTTTCTTGGTGGTTGAGGATAATGACATTAACCGCAAGGTTGTTGTCCAAATCCTTGAAACAGTGGGCGCCCATGCAGATTATGCCAGGAATGGCCGTGAGGCTGTCGAAAAGATATCAAAGGGGCATCAAGCAGTGCTCATGGATATAGAGATGCCGGTGCTTGATGGTATTGGGGCAACCCGAGAGATTCGGAAGGATAGGCGCTTTTCCGGCATTCCCATCATTGCCATGACCGCCCATGCCATGGTTGATGACCGCAGACGCTGCCTTGAGGCCGGCATGAATGACTATCTCACCAAACCCATAGAACCGGTGCATTTCATCGATACCCTTGAAAAATGGCTCGACCCTGGGCGTAAGGACAAGCCCTTGGCCACCAAAGAGGACCTTCTCAAGGACAGGGATCGCCCCCACCAATCCCGTGGGCAGGGGGGGGATGTTCTCGATACGGCAACCGCTATTGCCAAAATGGGGGGAAACAGGGATCTTTACCAGGAAATCCTGGCAGACTTTCTGGACCTGCACAGCGACACCAGTGCCAAGATTGGCGAGGCCCTGGCCCAGGGTAACTGGCAGGAGGCCCAGGCCAGGGCCCATCTGCTAAAGGGGGTGGCCTCCACCCTGCGGGCCTATGACCTGCAGGGCCGGGCCAGGGACATAGAGCAGATGCTGCTCCAGGGCGTTACGGAAGGGGAAGAAATCCAGACGGCCCTGGCCAAACTCACCACCTCTGCCAACCTGCTGCTGACCAGAATCAAAGAGGTGGTTGCTGAGAATTTGAGAAGGTGAGGAGGTGAGGAGTAAGAATTTGAGAAATAAGAAGAAGGGGGAGGAGGATTGTTCATTAACAAAGGCTTGGGGTCTCTGCCCATCCCTTGTAGGCGTCTTATTCTCAAATTCTCTAAAACACTCTGCTGCCCACCTGGTAGACCAATGACGAGAACATAAAGGCAAAGACGGTGTTAAAGGTGATGGAGAAGACTCCCCATTTCCAGCTTCCCGCCTCCTTGACGATACAGGCCACGGTGACAAAGCAGGGGGCGTAAAACATCACAAAGATGATGACGGACAGGGCCTTCACTGCATTCCAACCGGAGTCCTTGGCCAGGGTGGTGCCCAGGGAATCACTGGCATCAGGGTCAACCTCACCGAGGGAGTAGGATGTGCCCAGGGTGGAGATGATCACCTCCTTGGCGGCAAAGCCACCCACCAGGGCGATATTTGTCCGCCAGTCAAAGCCGGGCAGCCAACTCACCGTTTCCATGGAGGTGCCGATCCGCCCGGCCACCGAATAACGCAGGGCCGCTTCAGCCTCAGCGCCACCCACAGCCAGGAGATCATCCTGAATGGCAAGGGCCGCAAGGCTTGGCTCGTCAGGCCCATCAAGCTCTGCCAGCAGCGCCGGTGTGGCCTGGCTGGCAATCTGCTGACGCTGGACCTCAAAGAGCTGGCGATCTGCATCAGGCAGACCTGGAAAGGTCATCATGGCCCATATCAGTATGGAGATGCCGAGAATAACGGTACCTGCCTTCTTAATATACTGCCAGGTCTTCTCCCAGGTATGGATGAGCAATCCCTGGAAGGTTGGAAAACGGTAGGGAGGAAGCTCCAGGACAAAGGGGGTGGCCGGGCCCCGCAAAACCGTCATTCGGAGCAGCTTGGCGGCCAACAGGGCCATCACCCAGGCCAACAGGGTAAAGAGAAACATATAGCGGGCCTGATGTTCGGAAAAAAAAGCCCCTACCAGCAGGGCGATCACCGGAAGTTTGGCACCACAATTCATGAAGGGCACGGTGAGCAGGGTTGCCATCCTCTCCTTGGGTGAGCGTAAGGTTCGCGTCGCCATAACCCCTGGCACCGCGCAGCCCCCAGCAATACCACCGGAAATGACATAGGCCATCACCGAGCTGCCATGGAGGCCAAAGATGCGAAAGATGCGGTCCATCATAAAGGCCACCCGGGCCAGATAGCCGGTGTCTTCCAGCAGGGCAATACCGAAGAACATAAACATGATCAGCGGCACAAAGCCCAATACCCCGCCTATGCCGTCAATAATTCCGGAAATGAGCATGGACTTAAAATAGCCCTCTGCCACATGGGTGTCTGCCAGGCCTCCGAGCCATGAGAAAAATGCCTCGAACCAGGCAATGGGCAGGGCGGAGTAGGTAAAGGTAAAATTATAGAGCCCCATGAGGATCAGGAGCATAATGAGCGGTCCGGCAAAACGATGGGTCACGACCTTGTCAATCCGGTCCGAGGCATGGAGACGATCCTGGTCCATGGTCCGGTGCACCACGTTCTGCTTGACAATGGATTTAATAAAGCCGTAACGGTGATCGGCAATCATGGCATCGGGCTCGCTGCCCACGGTCTGTTCCAGATGCCGGGACACCTGTTCCACCTTCGCCACAAGCTGGCTTGACAGCTTAACATCTGCGCTGTCACCGATACTCAGGTGGCGATCATCCTTTTCCAGGTATTTCAAGGCGGTCCAACGACCCGGGTAATCTTTGGTAAGAAATTCGCCCTGTTCAATCATGCCGGTGAGATCAATCATGGCGCTATCAAGATCATCACCGTAGGAGATATCAGCCGGCTGCCATTTGCTATGCTCGCGGGCATGGGCGATGGCGGTTGCCATCAGCTCCGAAATACCTTGGCCGGTGCGGGCGACAATGGGGCAAACCGGCAGGCCGATTAATTCACTGAGACGGTCGTGGTCTATTTCAAGGCCCCGCTTTTTTGCCACATCAATCATATTGAGGGCAATCACCATGGGCACCCCCATCTCCATAAACTGACAGGAGAGGTAGAGATTGCGCTCAAGGTTGGCGGCATCGACAATATTAATAATAACCCCGGGCCGCTGGTTGACCAGATAATCCCGGGCCACAACCTCCTCCTCAGAATAGGGGGAGAGGGAATAGATACCGGGCAAATCAACGAGGCGGCACTTCAGGCCATCCTTCGAATACTGGCCCTCCTTGGAGTCAACCGTCACTCCTGGATAATTGCCAACATGCTGGCGGGCGCCGGTGAGGGCGTTAAAAAGGGTTGTTTTACCGGCATTGGGGTTTCCAGCCAGGGCAATGGTCAGTTCGTTACTCATCGTTTACCTCAACCTCAATAAAGTCAGCCTCGTTATTACGGAGACTCAGGGTGCCGCCCATGACCCGCAGGGCAACAGGGTCATAGAGAGGGGCCCGGCCCTGGATCGATATCTCCGTGCCCGGAACCAGGCCCATATCACGGATACGCTGGCCAAGTTCACCCCCGACCTTCACAGCGGCAATCACGCCAGCCTGATTCTTTGCCATTTCTCGTAATTGTATTTTTGCCATCTGCTACCCCTGTGACCCATCATTTTTCTTATGGCGATAATCGGCCAGGGGCGGACATTGCCCCTCACTGCTCTCGCGTCCACAACCATTCTTCGCACAACCGGTACATCCAGGCCTCATGATTTTACGAACTACATAGATGAAGGCCACCAAGACAACAGCCCCGGTGAGCAAGATATCGATATTCATTTTATCCCCTCGAAATCTGATTTTTTGAGGTAACCAGAGCTTGAGAAAATAACGATGTCACCCATAAATTGCAACCTATTTTTTTAGAGCGCCCAACATTTTTTAGGGCAGCCTAACTTTAAGCCCCGTTCTTAACATTCTGTTTGACAGGAAAGCGGCCCATGTGCTGATAATAACCCAGACGTCTTACCTCTAATAAAACATTCCTAAAGGAGGCCTGTTATGTGGGAAGTGGTGGTTGATCCGGATAAATGTACCGGTGCGGAACAATGTGTTGAGAACTGCCCCACCGATGTTTACGAAATGGTGAATGGCAAGGCGGTGGTCGTGAATGGCGACGAATGTATCGGCTGTTTCACCTGTATGGAGGTCTGCCCCTCAGGGGCCTGCCTGGTAACGGAGGTAGAATAAAAAAAAGGATGGGGGCCGGCTTATATCCGTACCCCCATCCCTTAATATCCGCCAACACTCTTAAAAAGGCGGTGCAATGGTCACCACAATCCGCATATCAGAGGTGGCCCGGACACCATGGGGTTCACTGATATCACTGACCAGGATATCGCCACAATGGGCCGCCATGCTGGTATCATTATCGGCCAAGAACTCGCCCTCCCCCTCAATGACATGGATGGTGAGCTGTCCCTCTGCCGGATGGGAGTGGACTGGAAAGATCTGGCCGGCAGCAAGGTTAAAATTTAACACCCTGAAGTAGGGTGAGTCGTGCAGCAAAAAACGACTAAAAGACTTCTCATTAAACTGTCGGGTTTCAGCCAAGGTAATCTTTTTCATAATGGGCCTCCTGGATAAATTATGCTCCAACCATAACACCTACCCCAGCAGGCAATCCTTGACTTAGCTACAGGGAAGGGTCTTTTTTTAAAAAAAAAGGCCCTTCGTCAATTTGTGGGAATGACCTTGTTTTTGCCACGGAAACCACGGAAGAAAGGCCTGTGAGAGGGAGGATGTCAGCCTTCAAGGTCGCGGCTAACCATCTTGCCAAACACAAAGGCACAGAGACACAGAGGGATGGCAAAAAGAAAGCCTCTGTGTCTCAGTGCCTTTGTGCCTTTGTGCCTCTGTGTTTTAACAGATAGTCTTCCCGGACTTCGATGATGAACAAAAAAAAAAGGGGGGGGCATTGCCCTGGGACTCTCCTTTCTCCTGGCCGTGCTGCTGGTCAAACCCATCGGGGTTTCCAGCCAATTCGTCATCCTGGACGGCATGATCTGGAATATATTGTCACCGGAGCTGATCAGGGAAGGCGCCTCTGCCAAGTCGGGATACTTGAGGTGACACTAGTCTGGGTTTTCCTCGATCATAAGAAACAAGTCCCCCTGCCGGCCACTGCCATCCTGTCTCCCCTTGCCCTTGACCCGGAGCTTCCTTCCAAAGGTAGTGCCAGCGGGTATCTTCACCTTCAGGACCTGCTGATCCTGCTGATTGTTGGTCACGGCAACCTGCACCCATTTACCCTGGCGCAACTCCTCACCACTCACCGGGATATGGTAGATAATATCGAGATCAACAGCCGCAGCCGGCGCCGGCGCAGGAGAAGATCCACCCAGTAAAGAGCTCACTGCCCCACCGATATTTTTCAGCAGGCCACCTTTTATGTTTCTGCCAGCCAAGGATCCCAGGAGGGCCGGTCCCACCATGGAACCCAAAAAAAACAGCCCTCCCATCAGGAAACTGCCACGGGCGCCAAAGAAGGCATATTTTAAAAAGGTGTGATTAGCCCTGAATCCAGAGCGTTGAAACTCGCGAAGCAGACCTTGGAGCACCAGGTGAAAACGGGGGTCCTTAAAAAGATCGCGGAGGATGTCCTCCTGGCTATAGTCAAATCCGGAACCCTGCTGACCAGCCTGGTAATCGCCGCCACGGCTGCGGGCCGCATCATACTGGCGGCGCTTGACCGGATCGGTCAGCACGCCGTAGGACTCGGCAATTTCCTTAAATTTTTCCTCGGCCTGGGGATTATCAGGGTTGCGATCGGGATGATACTGCATGGCAAGCTTCCGATAGCACTGGCGTATCTCATCCTCATCTGAAGAGGAAGTCACCCCCAGGATCCTATAATAATCCTTCACAGGGCACCTCCCACCAGGGAGGCGGCAGCCAGCCAGCCAGCAGCCTCACTCCACTCAATGGCAGCCCCCA
>JAUVQZ010000247.1 GCA_030597865.1 Pseudomonadota bacterium
CACAGGTTGGTTGAAATCTTCGGAAATGGCGGCTGGCGGGGTGTAGGGCGGTAGATGGGCAGGGGCATAGAGGACCTGGCGGTTGGTCAGGAGCCACAGGGAATCGTTAAAATCTTGTAAAAAGGTGGTGAGATCTACCTGGATAACCGCCAGACCAGAGATCTCATTGACATGTCGGCCTATGGGGGTGACCATATACAGGACATACTGTTCTTTGGTGGCCAGGCTGCCCTCAGCCTGGCTTTCTATGCCGACAAAGACCTCCTGGGGAGAGAGCTGCAGACCATGGAGAAATGAGGCATCCTGCTCCCTGGTTGTTAACAGGTTGCCGTCAATTTTTACCAAGCCCTGTTGGCCACGCCTCATGCGAAATATTTCATTGCCGACAATATCAACAAAATGGACGCCATTAACCTGCATGTCATTGTCAAACCAGTCGTCGATGAGAAGTTCCATACGGCTTTGCTGTTCGTTGTCGGCCCGGGTGATGATTTCTTCACTGACCGGCACTGCTGCCAATTTAATGATGGATTTTTTCAGACAGGTGACCCTGGCATTGAGCTTGGTGTAATGGTTTTGGGTCCGGGCCACTGTTTCTTGGCGGGCAGCATTGTCCAACTGCTCCATGGCCTGGGGCAGACTGGTTAAAAGGAGGACTGCCAGGGGAAGCAGGCCAAGGGCGGTGATGGTAAAAAAGATGAGATAGCGTAGGTTCATGGACGGAAAGGGTGCAAAAAAATTTGCATGGACAAATGTCCTTGTCGGTGAAATGGCCGTGTGTCCAGCATGTTACTTTGAAGCTGTGATGGATGTCAAATAACTTTGCAGGGGATTGGTGGGTGACTTTCGTGTGACCGGAGGGGAGAATGATATCTTCTAATATCTCGTTAAAACGTATTTTTTTAACATGGTTATGGGGTTATTTGCTGGCTAAGGGGCGTTGGCATGTTGATTGCTTTATAAATTTGAAGTGTTAATCCGAACGGCGTCATCATGCGCCCGTTTAATCTTCATCAACCTGTATAAGGAGTTGCCCATGAATCACAAAATTCTAAAACGCCTGCTACCCCTTGCGTGCGGTGCGGCATTTTTGGCCAGCGGCTGCGCTCAGCATGAACCGGTCCAGGCCGGTAACAAGGCAGCGCCAGCGGTTCAGGCCGAGGCCAAGAAGAAGCAAAAAAACGTCTTTAAGGGCAAGATTGTCGGTAAGTCCAATAAGGCCAAGACCATTTCCATCAAAGTCGGAAAGGGCGCCAAGGCCAAGACCATGATGGTCAAGTTCGATGACAACACCAAGGGTGTCAAACATGCAGTCAAGGGCCATGCCGCCATCATTAAATTCAAGGGTGAGGGCAAGAATCGCATAGCCACGGTTATTAAGCCGAAACTGGCCAAGCTGCCCAAGGGCACCTCGGAGATGAAGACCCCTGAGCTCAAGGCATTAATGGCTTCAGGGAAGAAGTATGTCCTGGTTGATGCCAGGCCAACTGCACGTTTCCATGAGGGAACTATTCCTGGCTCCATCGGCATCGATGTTCCCACCATGAAGAAAAAAAATGGGGCGGCATTGCTTCCCAAGAATAAAGATATTCAACTGGTCTTTTACTGTGGAGGCCCCACCTGAGGTATGTCAACTACTAACGCCGGTCTGGCGTTTAAAGCGGGACATAAAAATGTAAAAGTTTACCTCGATGGTGTTCCTGGCTGGAAAAAAGCAGGAAACCATGTTGAGGCAAGTGAAAATTTTATCAAGAAGGGCAATATCGTTCTGATTGATCTGCGTTCCAAGAAGGATTATGAGGCAGGGCATGTTCCTCGGGCCCATAATATCTCCATGGAAGATCTTGAGTATGCCGAGGATGATTTTCCTGCAAATAAGGCTGCTCCCATCGTTGTCTACGGTAATGGTGATGATGCCAAAAAGGCCTTTAAGATTATCAAGGGCTGGGGCTGTAAAAAAGGTTCTATCGCCAGTGTTGATTTCGCCGCCTGGAAAAAGGCGGGTAACCCCATTGAGACCGGTGTCACCCCTGATGAGATTGTCTGGGTGCGGAAGCTCGGCAAGTATGAGATTACCATTGCCGAGTTCATGAAGATCTCTGAAGGCTCTGCTGATAAGCTCGCCCTCGATGTTCGGACCAACGACGAGGTTGATGAAGGCAAATTCGCCAAGGCCCGCCACATCCCCCTGGATGATCTCCAGGGCCAGATGAGTTCTCTTCCCAAGGGTAAGGAAATTGTCGTTCATTGCACCACCGGCGCCAGGGCAGAAATGGCCAGCACCGAACTGCGTAACGCTGGTTTTAAGAGCCGCTATCTTGTCGCCACCGTCGAGTGTGACGGCCCGGAGTGTGAGGTGTATGAATAGGTAGTATTGGGGAACCTGCCAGTCTCAGGTTGTCAAGATACCCCCTTCTTGATTAACCACCACTGGAGACTGGTTGGTTCTTGATTTGTTTTTATTGTTAACTACCTCCTAAAGAGGGGTGACGCATTGTCGTCACCCCTCTTTTTTTTATGGACAAGGTCTAGTGATGATGGTTAGTGAGTGCTTTTGGTAAAGCTTCTCAGGGGGAGATATCATGGCGGAAATCATTCCCATAACGGGACAGGGCATGCAGGGCATTGCAATTGTTGTGGACGGCATTGCCCTTGACTGGGATCTCGCCCGTGACCTGGCCTATGCCATTGCCAATAGGCATGATGAAGACCCTATGCTCATGTCCTGGTTCGATAAGATCACGGGGAAATTTTCACCATCGTGCTGTAAATGTGAGATTAACGATGGCCCGGCCTGGGAAATCTATGGTAAAAATCACGGCGGCCGTTACCGGATTAATGTCAACGATGACACCTATGTTTTTATTTATAGCTAGCCTCCTTTTGAGCTGGTAAAATTCGTTTTTTGTCGCCCCTTTCTTGTCTACCCCTTTCTCTTTTCAAGGAGATAAGCCGTGCTGAATAAAGAACTTCTCGATATTCTTGCCTGCCCCAAATGTAAAGGGCCGGTGTCTCTCAATGATAGGGGGGACGGCCTGGTCTGCCCCGCCTGCAAGCTCGTCTATGAAATTAAGGATGATATTCCTATTATGCTCATTGATGAGGCAAGGCCCCTTGATACATAGATAAAGATCATCAGAAGTGAGTTCATCGTCTGCGCCATAAACGCCATTATTTGTCTACACCTTCTCAATTCTGAATTCTTTACCATGGCATTTTCCAAACTCAAAAAACGTTGCTTTGTCTCGGTCCCTTTTCTGCGTCTTAAACACGATTTAGAACAGATTATTGACCAGGGTATCCAGCCGGAAATCGGTCTGGAAGGCACGGTCTTATATGATGAGAGCGAGGAGGATTTCTCCCTTGTGGCCGAGGCCCTGCAAAGGGCCGGTCTCCGATGCACCCTGCACGCCCCATTTTTTGAGCTCTATCCCGGCAGCCTTGATCCCTATATCCGTCATTTAAGCCGCTATAAGCTACAGAAGGCCTTTGATCTTATTGATCTTTTCAGGCCTGCCTCTGTGGTTTGCCATCTTGGTTTTGAGGCCAATAAGCATGGCTATAGAG
>JAUVQZ010000228.1 GCA_030597865.1 Pseudomonadota bacterium
ACCAATGGCCCGTAGCTGAATGTCGTTTGTGAGCAAGGACTCCAGCTCGCTTTTGAGATAATTTTTCAGCAGCGCCATGAGTCCGGAGACCTCGTCTTTGGGCCGCTTCCAGTTATCCGTGGAAAAGGCGTAGAGGGTAAGTACCGGAATGGCCATCTCCCTGGCCGTCTCGACAATCTCTTTTACGGCCTTGACCCCGGCCCTGTGGCCCATGAGACGGATGAGTCCCTGGGCTTGAGCCCAGCGGCCGTTGCCATCCATGATAATGGCAATATGTTTGGGGATATTGTCAGGGGCAGGGTGCAAGACGGGTTTAAACCTCCATGACCTCTTTTTCTTTGTCGACCAGGGCGTCGTCAATCCTCTTGATGAAACGGTCTGTTTCTTTCTGGGCCTGCTCCTGGTATTTGAAGAGATCGTCCTCGGAGATGTCCTTGTCCTTTTTCATCTTTTTGAAATGGTCAATGGCGTCCCTGCGGCTGTTTCTGACATTGATGCGGAAATCTTCACAGCTCTTTTTTACCTGTTTGACCAGCTCCTTGCGGCGCTCCTCGGTGAGCTGGGGCACGGAGATACGGATAACCTTGCCGTCATTTGCCGGTGTCAGGCCCATGTTTGACTTTAAAATGGCCTTTTCAATGCCTGGTAAGGACTGGGGATCCCAGGGCTGGATGACGATCATCCGGCTTTCGGGGATGGTCAGGGTGGCAACCTGATTTAAGGGCATCATGGCCCCGTATGAGTCAACCTTGACCCCGTCAAAAAGGGATATGGAGGCGCGGCCGGTCCGGATTTTGGAAAGGTCGTTACGGAAGGCCTCCATGCTTTTGTCCATCTTGTCGATCATTTCTGACAGTATTTTTTCACTCATTGGTTTTCTCCGCTGATCAGGGTTCCAACTTTTTTCCCACAGGCTGCTCTTTTGATATTGCCGGGGATATTAAGGTCAAATACTAATATTTTCTGGTGATTATCCATGGCCAGGGAGATTGCTGCCGCATCCATGACCTTGAGGCGACGGTGCAACACATCGCTGAAGGTGAGCTGGTCAAATTTGACAGCATCATCATACTTGAGTGGATCCTTGTCGTAAACCCCATCAACCCGGGTCGCCTTGCAGATTAGGTCGGCATTGATCTCCAGACCACGCAGGACACCGGCGGTATCGGTGGTGAAATAAGGATTGCCGGTGCCAGCCGCAAAGATAACCGCATTGCCACGATGAAAATGATCCAGGGCCAGCAGCCGGGAGTAGGGCTCGCACACGGTGGTCATGGGAATGGCGGAAAGCACGGCAGTGGAGACGCCGTTCATGTCCAGGGCATCTTTCAGGGCCAGGGAGTTCATTACCGTGGCCAGCATGCCCATATTGTCGGCAGCGGCCCGATCCATACCGCTTGAGGCCCCGGAAACGCCGCGAAAGATATTGCCGGCACCAATGACCATGCCCACCTCAACGCCGAGCTTGGTGATTTCTTTGATTTCCTGGGCCAGGTAGGAGAGGACCTTGGAGCTGATTCCATACTCTTTGTCGCCCATCAGGGCCTCCCCCGAGAGTTTGAGCATCACCCTTTTAAACTTGGTTTTTGCCATGGTCATACCTCCTGAGGTGGGAACGGTTTATCAGTTAAGGCCCCTTGGAAATCTGAATTTCTAAGGGGGGATCAAGAAGACAGAGTGAAAATAGCATGTAATAGGCTATTTTTACATAAAAAAAGGAGTATACAGAGGGAATCCTCCATATACTCCTTGGCATTAACGAAAAAAAATTAAGCGCCTACGGCAAAACGGGCAAAGCGTTTGACGGTGATGTTCTCACCCATGGTGGCAACGATCTGGTTGAGCATGTCCTGGATGGTGACATCAGGATCTTTGACGAATTTCTGCTCAAGGAGGCAGATCTCAGAGTAAAATTTGTCGACCTTGCCGCCGACGATTTTCTCGACAATATTTTCTGGCTTGCCGGAGTCAAGGGCCTGCTTGACATAAATGGCCTTTTCGCGGTCAAGGACGTCGGCTGGCACATCTTCACGGGCAAGGCCAATGGGGTTGGTGGCGGCCACGTGCATGGCGACATCTTTGGCGAATTCGATGAAGGAATCGGTCTTGGCAACGAAGTCGGTCTCGCAACCGACCTCAACCATGGCGCCCATTTTACCGTTGGCATGGATATAGGTTGTTATGAGACCTTCGCTGGTGGCGCGATCGGCACGCTTGGCTGCCACGGCCAGTCCTTTCTGACGCAGGAAGTCAGTGGCCTTGTTCATGTCACCGTCATTTTCAGTAAGGGCCTTCTTGCAATCCATCATTCCCGCGTTGGTCTTGTCGCGGAGTTCTTTAACCATTTGACTTGTAATTTTCACAGCGTTCATCCTGTTCTTAGGCACCGTTTGCTTGTTGCAGGGTGGTGCGTTTTCATCTTTAGAATATAGAAACGCCCGACCCAGGTGTGAAGAAGGAGTCGGGCGGTTTGGGACGCGGGGTAAGGGGCTTAGGCCTCGGTCTTGGGCACCTCGGTGTTGGGCGCCTCGGTGTTGGGCGCCTCGGTGTTGGCCACTGCCATGGCAGTGGCCAGATCCTCGTTCGTCTCAACAGCCTCGCCGCGGCGGGCCTTGCCGGCCATAACCGCATCGGCAATCTTGCCGGTGAGCAGCTTGATGGACTTTATGGCGTCGTCGTTACTGGGGATGATGTAATCAATACGATCAGGGTCACAGTTGGTGTCGGTGATGGCAACAACAGGAATACCTAATCTCTTGGCCTCATCAACGGCAATATTCTCACGCCTAGGGTCAATGACGAAGATGGCAGAAGGCAGACCCTTCATGTCCCGGATACCGCCCAGGTTGCGCTTGAGCTTAATCAGGTCTTTTTTCATCATCAGCGCTTCTTTTTTCTTGTACTGATTAATGGAACCGTCTTCTTCCATGGCCTGGATCTTCTTCATGCGGTCAACAGACTGCTTGATGGTCTGGAAGTTGGTCATCATACCGCCGAGCCAGCGGTGGTTGACAAAAAACATGCCGCAGCGCTCAGCCTCTTCCTTGATGGTTTCCTGGGCCTGGCGCTTGGTGCCGACGAACATGATTTTGCCGCCGTCAGCCACGGTGTTGGCGATGAAATCATAGGCCTTGTTGAAGAGGGGCAGGGTCTTGTCAAGGTTGATGACATATATCTTATTGCGGGCCCCAAAGATATACGGCTTCATTTTGGGATTCCAGCGTCTGGTCTGATGACCAAAATGCATACCAGCGGCCAGCATTTCTTTCATTTTGATGTTACTCATGGGTAAATCTCCAATTTTGGTTGTTCATTCATCCCATACCCAACCTGCTTTCCTTACTCCGAGGAGGTGAGGACAGGCACCAAAGGGGTTTTTCAGGGATGTGCGAGTTTAGGTCAGTACACAGTGCTTGGCGGCTTTTACGAAGCAGATGGCTTCAGGGCCCGACCTTGCCGGTGTTTTCTGACATTGAAAAACAAGACCTTTTACCATTCAATGGCCAAGATTGCAAGGTGATTAACGGAGAATTGTTGACTGTCCTGCCAAGGCTGAAAAGTCTTGACAGGGCATTGTATATTCAGCTTAAGTTATCGATTCTTTTTTTGTTAACATTAGACGGAATGCAGCATTTATGACCTTTTCTTTACCTGCCAGGGAACCAAAAAATATTTTGGTGCGTTCAACAAACTGGATCGGCGACGCCATTATGACCACGCCTGCGGTGCGCACCATCCGGGAGAATTTCCCCGGGGCCCATATCACCATGCTGGCCTACCCCTGGGTGGCTGACGTTTTCCGGGCCAGCCCCCACGTGGATGAAATTTTCATCTTTGATAAGGGGGGCATCCATAAAGGGTTTAAGGGATTACAACGCCTGGTTGCTGAGTTGAAAGAGCGGGAGTTTGACTGCGCCATTCTCTTGCAAAATGCCTTTAAGGCGGCCTTGCTGGCCTGGCTTGCCCGCATTCCAATCCGGGCCGGCTATAGACGGGACGGCAGGTCGCCTTTCCTCAGGCCCGGTATCAAGATCCGGCCCGAGGTGCGGCGGATGCATCAGGTTCATTATTACCAGTATCTCCTCCAGGACCTGGGACTGAGATGCGGATCAGACGAGCTCTTTTTGCAGCATACCCCTGAAGATGCCCGGTGGG
>JAUVQZ010000174.1 GCA_030597865.1 Pseudomonadota bacterium
AACCACCTCCCTCCAGAAGCTTAGCCCCCTACAGATGCTCATGGGCACCACCTCTGATTCTCTTGGCACCCTCAAGGTCGACCAGGCCCATGCGCCTCTGCCGCATAATGATGAGACCTCCAGAGAGGAGGGGCTGCCAGCAGCCCGGGCCATGCTTCCCCTCCAGTTTGCCGCCGCCCAGCAGGGGGCAGAATCCATACCCGCCCAACACAGACTCCTTGCCTCTTTGATGGGAATGGGCTCCCGGGAGGCCAGCGAGGAGGGCTGGCAGAAGATTGAGGAGATCCTTGGTCGTCTCTCTGAAACGGAGATGCCGGCGGCGGCTCGTAAGCTAACCTCCCTTTTTGAGGCCCATGGTCGTCTTAATACGGAGGTTGCCCCCAAGGGACAGGGTGATTTTTATATTATGCCGACAATCTTCAGCGGCCAGGCCGGCTGGGGGGAATGGATCTGGCGCGAGGAAAGCTCCTCTGGCGAAAAGGATGCGAAGAACCAGGAAAACCTGGTGTTTTTTTTAGAAATGAGTAACCTTGGCCCCCTAACCATCCAAGTGATCCTAAAAGAGAAAAAATTACGGGGCCAGATTACCATGGCAGACCAAGAGGCCAGTGAACGTGTGGCTACCCTGCTGCCGGTTCTCCAGGAACGCCTGGAGGCCTTTGGTTATGACGTGGTGGATTTCCCCTGCCGCTGTCAACCCCTTAATATCATGCAGGAGCTCAAGGAAAGTCTCCATGGGCAGGCCGGTTCCGAGCCGGTTTCCCTGCTTGATGTGAAGGTATAACCAAAAACAGGACACCATAAAAACGGGGCAGGTTGAGCAAGATGAAATATCTGATGGCGATCTTTTTACTTTTGAGTTTTTCCGGGTTTGCCTGGGCCGCTGCTGATGATGAGGTCAAGATCATCAGGATGAATGGCCAGACCTATAAGATATGGACGGACAAAAACGGTGTACGGCGTATTGACCCTGTCTACCTGGTGAAAAAATCACGGCCTAAGGGTGACAAAAAAGAAGTGAGCACCTCCAGGGCCGACCTGAAAGAGCTGGCCGCCGCCCCTGAACAGATCGCCGAGGCTGACCCCGGCAACACCCTGATCGAGGAGATGGATTACGGTACCTGCAAGGAGTCCCTTGCCGCTGCAGAGGCCATGGCCTCTGTCTATAATGTAATTTTTGATTATCCCACCGGTCAGAAATTCACCGTCCTTATGGCTGTCGACAACAAGACGGTCCAGTTGAAATGTGAGTATGGTACCCGGGCAACCACCACCTGGGATAATTAAGAATAAAGAATCTGAGAAGAAGGTCTTCTTTCTCAACTACTTATTTCTCAACTTCTCCTCTCTCTCTCTTTTTGGGCGGCAGGCCGTATGGCTGAGATCAATACCGCCCCAACTCCAATCCCAAGAAAACATAGATAGGAAAAATGCAAGGCCCTGACAAAGCTTTCAGCCTGTTGGGGCGCGTAATCTTTCATGTCCAGCCCGCCGCTCAGGTGAGAAAAAAAGAGGGCAAAGGTAAGGCTTGCCAGGGCTATACCGAGCAGCATGCCCAAGGTCCGGGCTGTGGCCAGAAGCGCGGAAACCGTGCCAATATAGGGTTCGCCGACACTGCGCAGGGCCGAGGCGCTGTTGGGCGCCAGGAAGAGGGAAAGCCCCACCCCAAAAAAACCCAACCTGCCTGCCACCAACCAGGGATTGCTGGTGGTGGCCAGGGTGGTGAAGGAGTAGAGGCCAAAGGTGCAGATGATCAGGCCGCAGGTGGCAACAATCCTGGCATCGGTGAAATCAGCGAGCCAGCCGGCAATGGGGGCGGTGATCAAGGCGGTGACAGGGATGGCCAGCATGATGAGACCGATCTGGGTGGCGGGGAGCCCGAGAACGCGGTCCAGATAAAAAGGCGTGAGAATGAGCACGGAAAAGAGGCAGAGGAAAATCATGGCAGCGGTGGCCACAGCGATCAGTAACGATTTTTCGCGAAAGACCACCGCAGGGATAATGGCGGCTGGCTGCTGATAATCCACCGGCGCCAGGTTTGACAGCATGCTTTCCCGGCGCACGAAAAAAAAGAGTGCCATGGAGCTTAAGGCAAGCCCGCCCATGAGTTGAGTCATGGATGGCAGTGGTGCTGCCGCCTGGGTCAGGGTATAGGTCGAGGCAATAAGGAGGCAGACCCACCAGATGCCCCCCAACCAGTCAAAGGGGTGCCTGGTCAACTGTATTTTTATTGGTTTCAGAAAAATTCTGGCCAGCCCGCACACCACGAGACAGATTGGCGCCGGCAGGAGAAAGAGGCTGCGCCAGGAAAAATATTCGATGATAAAGCCGCCCAGGGCCGGGCCGGTCATCAGGCCAAGGGAGGTGGCAATGCCCATCAGGCCCAGACTCCGGCCAAGCTGATCAGAACCAAAGGCCATTTTGAGCATGGCCGGCCCGTTTGCCATCATCATGGCAGCACCCAGGCCCTGGATAAAGCGCAGAAAAATCATAACGGGCAATGACCCGGCCCCGAAGCAGAGAAAAGAACCAAGGGCGAATATGAATAGGCCGGCAATATAGATTTTCTCACGGCCAAGGCGATCGGAGACATGGCCCCAGAAGAGCATGGTGGCGGAGGTGGTGAGCAGATAGATAAGCACCACCCATTGGGTGTGGGCCAGGGGACTTTGGAATTCCGCCATGATGGAGGGCAGGGCTATATTGACCATGGAGGAGTCCATGGTGGCAAAGAAGACACCGGTGGCCACCAGGAAGAAAACCAGCCATTTTGATTTGTCAGGGATCATAAAGAGGTTTTACAGGCAGAGATGGACAATATGCAGGGTGCAGGCCAGGGGGCCCGCCGGTCTGCACCTGCTCCAGACACGGGAAGATTTTTTTTAAGAGCGTTCAGGGAACATTTTCAGTAGGTTTCCACTCAAATGAAGTTACTGCGAAAGACGAAAAGCGTCTTTATAAAAAACAAAGATCACCTCTGAAACCTGAGCCAGGTTTAAGGGGCGGCAAACCCATGGAAATATCGCCTTATATTCCGCGAAGATACGTTTTGTCACAAGGGCATCGATAAAATCGATGCTGAAGTTTACGGCTAATCAAATATAAAAATAACGGATAAGGATGTACACGATGAGAGGATTTTCCCAGAGACCCCATACTATTTTAATATTTTTCCTCTGCATATCTATGCTGCTCAGTGCCGGCACGGCCTGGGCCGGTGCCAAGATGCCCCATTTTAATCTTGCCGACGCCATAACCAACAAGAAAATAGACAGTAGCACCTATGCCGGCAAGGCCAAACTTGTGGTCTTTTTTGCCACCTGGTGCATGCCCTGTATGCAGGAGGTTCCCGCCTTGATGAAGCTTCAGGATAAGTACGGCAACGATGGCTTTACAGTTGTTGCCATCTCGGTGGATAAACGGCAGAAAAATGTCGAGAGTTTTATCACCAAGAACGGGATAAACTATCCGGTGTTGATGTTTGACCGGCAGGTGGTGGCCGATTTTGGAGGCATTCCTGGCCTGCCCACCACCTTTATGGTGGACAGGAATGACAATGTCTTAAAAAAATACCCTGGCCTGGTGCCCCATGCCCTCCTGGAGCGCGAGGTGAAGCGCCTGCTGGTCGTTGATGGCAAATAACCGCTAACCAGCCTATGAATACCTGTTCATTTTCTTCCTTGACATCCATCTGCTGTTTAGGTACTCAAATATGTAATATTTTTGATGGAAATATCTAAAAAGCTCGAATGGTCGAGATTTCAATAACACCTCAAAGGAGATGAACATGAAGAAAGTACTCGTTTTTGCAATGGCCATGGCATTCACCGTAAGCACCGCCTCTGTCAGCATGGCTGCCCGGGTAAATTGTACCGTTAAGGCCATTGATGGCAAGACCGTAACCATGGACTGTAAAAAGGCCTCCAAGCTCAAGGCCGGTGACAAGGTTACCGTAAAGGCCAAGAAGGCCAAAGCCATCGAAGGTTGTTAAGAACTTTTTCTGACGATCTTTTACTTTATAAAAAACCGCCTTCCCCTGCAACAGGGAAAGGCGGTTTTTTTATGCCCTTAGTATACAGTGCTCCCTTGCCAAGGGGCAGGCCTGAGAGGTAGGGGTGTTGGGCAATATTGTTTTTCCGTGTTTTCCGTGGATTCCGTGGCCTAAAAAAAGATCTCTAGCCCTCTGCCCCTGGCTGTCCAGCCTTAAAGACATAACCTCCCGAGTTGACAGAAAAAATGATGTTGGCTACCCTCAGGGGAGAGTTTTCCCCTTGGCTTACTAAAAAGAGATGAGAGACCTGTGAAACAGAAACCATCGGCAATAAACAGTATCTGGCTGGCAATGGTGGTCCTTGCTACCCTCACCGCCGCCTATACCGGCAGGATGGACGAGGTGACCAAGGCCTCCTTTGATTCGGCCAAGGCCGGTGTCATGCTGGCCATCGGCCTCATCGGCCCCATGGCCCTCTGGCTTGGTATCATGAAGGTGGCTGAGGCCGGTGGCTTGATGCGGGTTATTGCCAGGGCCGTACGGCCCCTGATGATCCGCCTCTTCCCGGATGTGCCGGCCGAACATCCGGCCATGTCCGCCATGATCATGAATATGGCCGCCAATGCCCTGGGGCTTGGAAACGCCGCCACGCCCATGGGCATCAAGGCCATGCAGGAGCTGGAAAAGCTGGCCCCGGAAAAGGGCACTGCCAGCAATGATATGTGCCTCTTTTTGGCCATCAACACCTCTTCGGTCACCCTGCTCCCCTTAGGGGTGATCACGGTACGGGCCGCAGCCGGAGCGACCAGCCCGGCCGCCATCCTTGTGCCGACCCTGGCAGCCACCCTCTGTTCCACCTGTGTGGCCATTATCGTGGCCAAGACCTTGGCGAACCGGGGGCAGGCGCCGGTGATCAAGGCGCCAATCCAGGATCAATCCAGCCCAGAAGAACCGGAAGAAACCGCACCCCCTGAGGACCTCTATCCGCCCGGCCCCCTTGGCAGGGGTATTATCTGGCTGCTGATCGCTGCCTTTATTGGCGGTATAGGCTACCAGGCCATCCAGAATCCACCCCCATCGTTGTTCAGCTCCGCCAGCCTCAATGGTCTCTCTTCCTGGCTCATCCCCATCCTCATCTCCGGCCTGCTCATCTACGGTTATCTGCGCGGGGTCAAGGTCTATGAGGTCCTGACAGAGGGGGCCAAGGATGGTTTCAGTACAGCGGTGCGGATTATACCCTTTATGGTGGCTATATTTGTCGCCGTTGGCATGTTTAGGGCCAGTGGCGCCATGGATATCCTGATCAGGGTGTTTACCCCCTTGACCTCGCTCATCAACATGCCGGCGGAATCCCTGGCCATGGCCCTTATGCGTCCCCTATCCGGTAGCGGCGCCTTTGGCATCATGGGTGAAATTGTCAGCCAGGACCCTGATTCCTTTCTGTCGTTCCTGGTCTCCACCATGCAGGGCTCCACAGAAACCACCTTCTATGTGCTGGCCGTCTATTTCGGCAGTGTCGGGATCAAGCGCTCCCGCCATGCCCTGCCAGCCGCCCTCTGTGCCGATGCTGCCGGGGTGCTGGCTGCCGTGGCCGTCTGTAATTTGTGGTTTTGAAAAAGCAGGAATCCGCAAGGCAGAAGTAAGAAGATGAGAAATAAGTAGTTGAGAAATAAGTAGTTGAGAAATAAGTAGTTGAGAAGGTGGAAGGGCCTGCGGCCCCGTCTTTATTCTTATTTCTCAAATTCTCACTTCTCAACTTCTCAATTACAGCTCTATCTCCATCCCTTCCCGGGCAAAAAAGATCCGTGGTTCATCGTCTGAACCTTCCTGGCAGTAGATTTCTGCCAGGGCGTCGTACTGGTCATCGGTGCGCATGGGTTCATGGTGGAAGAGGGCCATGGCTTTCACCCTGGCCCTCCTGGCCTGCTCCATGGCAAACTCAATGGAGCTGTGGCCCCAGCCCTGTTTACCGGCATCATACTCTTGCTGGGTGTATTGACTGTCCTGGACAAGGAGGTCGGCGCCGCCTATGAACTGCTCAATGGCCTGGTTCTGTTCGGCGGCCACCAGCTCGCCCTCGGCAGCCATCATCTCATCATAGG
>JAUVQZ010000117.1 GCA_030597865.1 Pseudomonadota bacterium
CCTTGCCCTCAAAAACCCAGAGCCATCTCTCCCTCCCTCCAAGCTTCCCTGGATGCCGCAACGGGCGGTATCCAGGGCAGCTTGGTGGGAGATGGCCCCCGGTGGAGGCGCCACCGTGCCCAGACTCATTGACACCACCCTGCGCGACGGGGCACAGACCCCCGGTCTCCACCTCTCAGTTTCTGCCAAGAAGCGAATCTTTGCCGGCCTGGTCAGTACCGGTGTTGATGAGATTGAGCTGGGGGTGGCCACCGCGACCAATAGCGACCTGGCCGAGCTATGCAGCTATGCCGGTGAACTTTTCCCCCAACAACCCTTTTCTCTCTGGTGCCGGTGCCTGGATGAGGATATCCGTCTTGCTGCGACCCTCAGGCCTTCTGTGCTTCACCAGTCCATTCCCGCCTCTGATCTCCACCTTGAAAAGAAGCTTGGCAAGGACCGTTCCTGGGCCATTGGCAGGGTTGCTGACTCCATCCGCCTGGGCCTTTCCCTGGGCATCAGGAGGGTGGCCCTGGGTCTGGAGGATGGCAGCCGGGCCAACCGCAATTTCCTGGGGGAGCTTGCAGACGTTGCCCGCAGGACCGGGGCCTTCCGCATACGAATTGCCGATACAGTGGGCATTGCCGACCCGGCCATGATGGCCGGGCTGGTTGATGTGCTGGCTCGCAGTGGCCTGGAGGTAGCCGTGCATTGTCATAATGATTTTGGCATGGCCACGGCCAACACCATCAGCGCCTTTGGCGCCGGAGCACAATGGGGGGATGTGACTATTCTGGGCTTAGGAGAGAGGGCCGGTAACAGCAGGCTCGAAGAGGTGATGGCCTATCTTGTCCTCCAGCAGGGGGAGGAGAAATACAAGGTGGCCGCGCTCATGAAACTCTGCCGCCAGGTGGCCCAAGAGACCGGCCGGCAGATTGCCCCGCACCAGCCCCTGCTGGGCCCAGACATCTTCACCTGCGAGTCAGGCATCCACCAGCACGGCATTCTGGCCGATCCCGCCACCTACGAGCCCTTTGCCCCGGAGCTGGTGGGGGCCAAAAGAAAACTCCTGATGGGGGCAGGCAGCGGCCGCCATGGCCTGGCCGCGGCCCTGGATCGTCTGCAGGTAGCCAGGCCCGACGCAGGCGATCTGCACCATCTCTGGCAGCGCATGCGCCACCAGGCCAGCCACCTGCGCCGCCCCCTCCATGACCAGGAGATCCAGCAACTGGCCATGGATTGCGGCACAAAATCAGCGCCCAGCCCATTATCAGAGAGGGCATGTGACCCTAAAGGGCAGAAGGGATTTTTTAGTAGAGCCTGCGAAAGGCCGAGGCCTTGATCACGGCAACCACCTCAACCCCCTTTCTGATATCAAGTTCCCGTACCGATTCCGGCACGATCTGGGAAACAAGGTGGCTGCCCTTAAAGTCGAGAGCAACCCCCATCCTGTTACCGTCACCAAAGACATCGCTGACCAGACAGGGCAGGAGGTTCCGGGCACTGGTGGCCACCGGGTGCCTCTTAAAGAGGGTGATATCCTTGGCGCCCAGCACAAAGAGATTATCGCCACTGCCACCCGGTTCAGCAAGAATCAACTGGGAACTGCCCCATTGGTAGGACCACAGGTCACCATGGGGCCGGGGTGAGGTGAGGTTGAGGAGGTTGGCATAGCCGCGACTGCCACTCACCAGATGCCTACGGGCCAGGTCTTCCACAGCAAGACGCTGCTCAATCCTGCCCTGCTCAAAAACCAAGACCTCGTCAGTCATCAACCGTATCTCCTCCAGGGAGTGGCTGATAAAGAGCAGGGGAATCCCAAACTGCTCCAGAACCTTTCTCAGGTAGGGGATAATCTGAAATTTTAACTCCTGGTCAAGGCCGGTCAGGGGCTCATCCATCAAAATCAGGCGGGGACAGGAGAGCACTGTGCGCCCCAGGGCAACACGCTGCCTCTCACCACCGGAAAGCCTGTTCACCCCCCGTTCCAAGAGATGTTCAAGGTTGAGGGCCTCGATGATCGCCTCCGGAGTGATCCGCCGCTTGACAGCCGGGGTGCGCTGCCAGCCATAGATCAGATTACGCCGGACATTCATGTGGGGAAAGAGGTGGGAATGTTGAAAGACCACGCCGACCCGGCGCTGCTGAGGCGGCAGGTGGATCTTTCTGTCACTGTCAAAAAGGGGAACACCGTCAAGGACAATCCTGCCCCTGTCCGGTTTGAGCAGTCCGGCCAGAATATGCATGAGGGTGGACTTGCCGCTGCCGGAAGGGCCAAAGATGCCGTATTTTTTGCCAGACAGGCTAAAGGCAACCTCTAAGGAAAAATCACCTATCTTTTTTTCCACATCCACCTCAAACAGCACGCTGCTACCTCTTCCTGAATGAACGGGCCGATGCCTCGCTTATCAGCAGGACAACAAAGGAAAGGCCCATGGAAACCAGACAGAGGGACAGGGCCATGCTATCCCCCCCCGGCGTGTTGGTATATTCATAGATGGCCAGGGGGATGGTCTGGGTGACACCCGGAATATTACCGGCCAGGATAATAGTGGCCCCGAACTCGCCGAGGCTTCGGGCAAACATCAGGGTCATGCCAGCGACAATGGCCGGGCCGGAGAGGGGAAGGATAATGGTGTACATGCTGTCCCACCACTTGGCCCCCAAGGTACGGGCCGCCTGGAGATACTGTTCGTCAATACCCTCCATACCGATGCGGATGGAGCGAACCAGGAGCGGAAAGCCAACCACGGCAGAGGCGATAATTGCCCCCTTCAGGGTAAAGATGATCCGCAGATCAAAAAAGCGTAACACGGGCCCAAGGGCTCCGGACTGACCAAAGAGCAGAAGGAGCAGATAGCCGATAACCACCGGCGGCAGGACCAGGGGCAGATTAACCAGGCCCTCAAGGAGGGCCCGGCCGGGGACCCTGGTGAAGACCAGGACATAGGCGGTGGCAATGCCCAAGGGCAGGGAGAGCAAAGTCCCTGCCGTGGCTACCTTGAGCGACAGGACAATGGCCTGTATATCCTGGGGACTCATTATCATAAGGGTATTTTGAATAATTAAATTTTTTGTTCAGGATCAAGGCGTGGCTGCGGCCTCAAAACCGTAACGGCTGAGGATCCTGCCGGCCTCGGGGCTGTTGAGAAAGGAAAAGAGGGCCAGGGCTGCGCTGTTCTTGGCCCCGCTAGGCGTCAAACCAAGGGGGCAGGCTATGGGATCATGGAGCTTGGCCGGTACGGTGAAGAGGATCGCGGCATGGCGGGCCAGCAGGGCATCGGTGCGGTAGACAAAGGCGCCGTCCACCTCTCCCCGCTCGGCGTAGATCAATGCCTGGCGGACATCCTTGGCCATGACCAGCCTATGCCCCCTGGCCAGTTGGCCATAGATACCGGTTCTGGTCATGGCCTGGGCGGCATACTGTCCGGCCGGCACACTCCCCGGGCTGCCGATGGCTATGCGGGACAGGGAGGTTATATCTTTTAGAGAGCTGAGCCCTGTCTGGCCCCGGCCGACAAAAACAAGGGCATTATGGGCCAGAACCTGGACCGTGTGCGCCTCGATCTTTTTTTTCTGGACGAGATACTCCATCCACCTTTGGTTGGCAGAGATGTAGAGATCAACAGGTGCCCCCTGGGCAATCTGTTTGGCCAGGGAGCCGGATGAGGCGAGGTTGGCAGAAACAGCAACGGCTGGATTTTTTTCCCGAAATACGCTGACCAGCTCCTTGACAGCGTCGCCCATGCTGGCAGCAGCCGAGAGCCGCACCACCTCAGCGGCCAAGGAGGGGAGTGGCAGAAGCAACAGGGCCAGGAGCAGCACAAGGGCGAGGCACCCTTTGCCATTCAGGAATGGATTATCTATTCTCCTTGACCCTGCCACTCTTGCCATCTCACTGTTTCCCGTTCCATAAAGCGATTAAAACGTTGTTCTGTTTGCCAGAAGTAGGCCAGCAGCTCTTCTCCACTGGGGGTAAGGTGTGCCCCGCCGCCGCCAACACCGCCGCGGCTGGTTGCAACCAGCGCTGTGCCGGCCTGGTTATTCATGGATTTAAGGAGATCCCAGGCATGTTTATAGGACATGTCCATGGACTTCGCGGCCTTACTGATCGAACCATGCTCCTTAATGCGATCAAGCAACACCGCCCGCCCGTAGCCGATAAAGGTGCCATCCCTACCTTCCAGCCAGACCCTTCCTTGCCATCCAGGCTGACCCTGCCGCTTCTTTCCCTTTTTTCCGTGTGATCCCATGCTCGTTATGTACCACTAAACATATCGCTTCGACAAGGATTAGTATCCAAGATCATGGCAATCTGCTTAGGAGGCTGTCCGAGAATAGAAGCCGTAGCGAGAAGTCGGAAAAGTGAGACCATTTTTTCGATCATTTTCGGTGAATAGCAGTGCTATTTAACGAAAATTAGCGGAGAAATGGGCCAATTTTCCCGGCTTCGTAGTAGGGTAACTATTCTCGGACAGCCTCCTGTCACGAACCAGCCAGGGCAAAATCTGGCCGTTCCAGGGCAAACTTCTTGATGCGATAGCCCATCTGGCGCTGGGTCAACCCCAGCTCCCGGGCGGCCCGGGCCTGGACCCAGCCGTTGCGGCGCAGGGCAGCCTCAATCTCCTGGCGTTCCATATCGCGCAGGGAGCTGGGCGCCACCGGATTGGAAAACGGCCCCGCAGGACTGGGGGGAGGAGGGGCAGCATGTTCCATAACCTGGTGGGACCCAGGAACCTTGCCCATATGGTCGTGGAGATCCATGGGCCTGATCACCATGTCATCGGCCAGGATCACCAGCCGTTCAACCAGGTTCTGGAGCTCCCGAACATTGCCGGGCCAGTAATAGTTCACCAGAAACTCAAGGGCGTCATGGGCCAGGACCACCTTCTTATCGTTGCGCTCATTGCTTGAGCGCAGAAAATGGTCGATGAGCAGCGGCACATCACCACGCCTCTCCCGCAGCGGGGGGAGTTTGAGGGGCACCACGTTCAGGCGGTAGAAGAGGTCGTTACGAAAGAGACCGCGATCCACGGCGTCCTGGAGATCGACATTGGTGGCGGCAACGATCCGCACATCCACGCTGATGGTGCGGGTGCCGCCGATCCGTTCAAACTGGCTCTCCTGGATGACGCGCAGCAGCTTGGCCTGGAGCAGGAGCGGCAGCTCGCCGATCTCGTCAAGGAAGATGGTGCCGCCATGGGCCAGCTCAAAGCGGCCCGGCTTGGCAGCGCTGGCCCCGGTAAAGGCCCCCTTCTCATGGCCGAGCAGCTCACTCTCCAGCAGGTTTTCCGGCAGGGCCGCACAATTAACCTTGATAAAAGGACCCTCATTCCTGGGGCTGGCCTCATGGATGGCCCGGGCCACCAACTCCTTGCCTGTTCCGGATTCACCCAGGAGCAGGGCCGTGGCCCGACTGGGCGCCACCTTTTCAATGGTCCAGAACACCTCCTGCATGGCGTGGGACTGGCCAATGATGTAGTGGCGGTTAAAACGGCTGTGGAGTTCTGCCTTCAGGGACTTATTTTCCTCCACCAGGCGCTCCTCCTTCTTGGCGATGGATCGGTGCAGGACGAGGAACTGGCTGATCAGGGTGGCCAGGACATTTAAAAAGCTGACATCCTCCTCAAAGGCAACCTCAGGCCCAAAGAGACAATCCACGGTGAGCACCCCGGTCGGCCGGCCCTCAACAAAGAGGGGCACACCAATAAAGGAGAGGCGATCCTTATCAATACCCCGCCGGGCCCCGGTGCGATCCAAAAACAGGGGTTCGCTGTTGACATCCGGCACCACACAGGGCAAACCGGTCTGGAATATCTGGCCGCAGACCCCCTCGGACAAGCCATAGATACCCCGGCGCTCCTCCTCAACACTGAGGCCGTATGAGGCCCTGATCCGCAACCTCTTTTTGCGGGGATCAACGAGAACCAGGGAGGCCCTCTCCATCCGCAGTATATCGTGCAGAACCTGCAGCACCCGGCCCAGGGTGGTGTCCAGGTGGACGGCCTCCCCAATGAGTTTACACACCTCAGAAAGGGCCTGAATTTTCAGGGTCTCCAGCTGCGGTGACACCGCCATCAGCTGACCGGCCAGATCCTCTTTATCCATACTATCCATGTTCAACCTCTCCCCTGCGGCCCCTCCGGGCCATGATTGTCAGCATTACATGAACAGCTTGAGCAAGATGCGTACCATGTCGCAGATATGCCATTTTCAGGCATTTTCTGAGCAAAATCAGCACCTTTTTGTAGACACAGGGCGTTATTTTCTACAATTTTGTCATATTCCAGCAATAATTAAGGAATGGCGCCAAGGCGCTGCCCAGGCCTTTTTTGGGCCTTCGGCAATTTGTGGGAATGACTTTGTTTTTGCCACGGAAACCACGGAAGAAAGGCCTGGGAGGGGAAGGATGTCAGCCTTCAAGGTCGCGGCCAACCATCTTGCCAAACACAAAGGCACAGAGACACAGAGGCTTTCTTTTTGCCATCCCTCTGTGCCTTTGTGCCTTTGTGTTTCAACAAAGAGTCTTCCCGGACTTCGATGATGAACCTTTTTTCCTGCTCCGCCCCACCACGAACACAACCTCCCTTTTTGTAGATTTTCTTCCAAAATGTCGGCAACACCACCTACAGGCCGCTGGCCAGGGCAGGGTCAAACAATCAGCCCACAGCCGACAAAGGCTTGCCAGCAAAGGGAATAGAAAAAATATCCACCTGTGGCACAGCCCTTGAAATGTCCTTGGCTGTAGCACACGGAAACAATGGGTAAACCTGTTTGGTGCAGGGGGGCCCGGAAGAAATAAGAACGGCTGCGATAATGAGAGAGAGCAGCCTCCACATTCTACTAAAAGGAGATGTAGACATGAGAAAAATAGCTATCTACGGCAAAGGCGGTATCGGCAAGTCCACCACCACCCAGAACATAGTGGCAGGGCTGGTCGAAATGGATCGCAAGATCATGGTGGTCGGCTGTGACCCCAAGGCAGACTCCACCCGTCTGCTCCTGGGCGGCCTGGCCCAGAAATCGGTTCTTGATACCCTGCGTGAGGAGGGCGAGGACGTCGAACTCGAGGATATCCGCAAGGAGGGCTATGGCGGCACCTGGTGTGTTGAGTCGGGTGGTCCTGAACCGGGGGTTGGTTGCGCCGGCCGCGGCATCATCACCTCCATTAATATGCTGGAGTCCCTAGGCGCCTACGAGGAGAGCGAGGCCCTGGACTATGCCTTTTACGATGTGCTTGGCGACGTGGTCTGCGGCGGATTCGCCATGCCCATCCGCGATGGCAAGGCCGAGGAGATTTACATCGTTGTGTCAGGTGAGATGATGGCCATGTACGCGGCCAACAACATCAGCAAGGGTATTGTCAAGTTTGCCGGTTCAGGCTCTGTGCGCCTGGGTGGCCTGATCTGTAACTCCCGCGCCGTGGACAATGAGGCGGAGATGATCGAGAAATTTGCCGCCAAGCTGGGCACCAAGATGATCCACTTTGTGCCCCGCAACAACGACGTGCAGCGGGCCGAGATTAACCGCAAGACCGTTATCGAATGGAATCCCGAGGTCGATCAGGCCGAGGTCTACCGTGGCCTGGCCAGGGCCATTGATGACAACAAGGACTTTGTCATCCCCACCCCCATGGAGATCGAGGTGCTTGAAGAGCTGCTCATGGAGTACGGCTTGATGGAAGCGGCCTAGCAGAATGTTGAAAAACTACTGCACTTGCTGATACTGCGTCGTAATTCGGCTTAGAATGCTCACGTACTAAAGTACGCTCCGCTTCTGCGCCCCATTACTCCTTGTCTCAGCTTCGCTCGTTACGTTTTTCAATCATCCTGAGCTTTGATTTAAACAGTAAACACCCTGGACTCCCCGCAAGGGCGGGGAGTCCAGAAAGAGAGAGATTAGATACGATGAGGCCCAGATGAGATGCCCATCGAGGAGAAAATAAAATGTTAACAATGATTCGCTCAATTATTCGTCCTGAAAAAGCAGACGCTGTCCTGGCAGCCCTGATGGATGCCGGTTTTCCTGCTGTTACCAAATATGCCGTGGCCGGCCGCGGTAAACAACGGGGCATCAAGATCGGCGATGTCACCTATGATGAGCTGCCCAAGGTCATGCTGATGAGCGTGGTCAATGGCGCAGACAAGGAGTTCGTCATCAATACCATCATGGACACGGCCCGCTCCCCAGGCAAGGGCGCCTTTGGTGACGGTAAGATCTTTGTCAGTGAGGTGGAGGAATCCTACACCATCAGTTCCGCCGTCAAGGAGACCGCAGCTGCATCTGAGGGGGTACCGGCATGAAAGAGGTCATCGCCGTGGTGCGTATAAACATGATGAACCAGACCAAGCAGGCCCTCACCGATTGTGGCGTGGACGCCTTCTTTGCCCATGAGGCCCATGGCCGCGGACTGGGCTTTGTCAATCCAGAGATCCTGGAGGGGGCTGAGCAGGGCTACGAAGAAGCCGCCGCCCTGCTGGGTGAAAAGGGCAAACTCTACCCAAAACGCCTCCTGACCGCCGTGGTGGAAGACAGCATGGTGAGTTGCGTGGTTGAGACAATTATCAAGACAAACCAGACCGGCATGCCGGGCGACGGCAAGGTCTTTGTCGTGCCGCTGACAGATGCGGTACGGGTAAGAACCGGTGAGACAGGTGAAAAATCCATCGCCTGATTTAAGGCTTTTTGCACGATAGTCCACAAGAGGCCTAACTATAAGGAGTAGTGAAATGGCAACAGCAACCAAGAAAAAAATGGTGCAGTGGGACCCTGCCGATGTCAAAGCGGAATTGCTGAAGAAGTATCC
>JAUVQZ010000160.1 GCA_030597865.1 Pseudomonadota bacterium
ATCTCGCGGCAGGCTGTATAACCATCCTTGTGCGGCATTTGGATATCCATGAGCACCAGGTCGTAGGGGGAGGTCATGAATTTTTCCACGGCTACAACCCCGTTTTCGGCAATATCAAGGGTAAAGGTGGGGCCGTCTAAAAAGGCCTTGATCAGAAACTGGTTGTCTTGAGAGTCTTCGGCCAGCAGGATGCGAAAGGGGGATGGTGCTGAGGTGGTCTCTGCAGGTTTTTTAGGAAAGTCGGTTGGCCTGCCTCTGTCCCATAGGGCGCTGGCAATGCCCTCCAAAAGGGTAGGGCGCTGCACCGGTTTCACCAGATACTTGGCAATACCCAGGGCCTGGCAGCGCTCAATGTCTCCGCTCTGATTATCGGAGGAGAGCATCATAATGGTCAGGTTTTCACTGCCCGGATGGCTGTGGAGATGCTCGGCCACCCCAAAGCCATCCATGCCCGGCATTCGGCCGTCAAGGAGGAGCAGATCAAAGGGCTGATGGAGCTCCCTGGCCTGGTCGAGGATTTTGAGGCCCTCCTGGCCGCTGGCGGCCTCCTGGACCTCGGCGCCCTCTTCATGGAGAATATGGCGGAGAATGAGGCGATTGGTGCTGTTGTCATCAATGATGAGAATCCTCAGGCCGCTGAGGTCGACAACCGGAATCGGCTGGCTGCTGTGTGACTCCATGGCAGGCAGATACTCAAAGGGCAGGCTGAAGTGGAAGGTGCTGCCCTGGCCCTCCTTGCTGGTGAGCCCGATGGCGCCGCCCATCTTTTTCACCAGTTTTTTACAAATGGCAAGGCCGAGGCCGGTGCCGCCATACTCGCGGGTGGTGGAGGCGTCGGCCTGGGTGAAGTCGTCAAAGATGATCTTCTGCTTTTCTTCAGGAATGCCGATGCCGGTGTCAGAGATGCTGAACAGGATCTCAACCATGTCTCGATCCTCATCCTTGGCCATGGCCTTCTTCCGGACATCAACCACCACCTCGCCCTGTTCGGTGAACTTGATGGCATTGCCCAGCAGATTGGCCAGTATCTGGCGTAGACGGCTGGAGTCGCCAACCACCCAGGCCGGTACGTCACTTTTGACGTTGCTCATCAGTTCCAGGCCCTTGGCTTCGGCCCGCAGGACCATGATGTCGCAGGTCTTGCCCACCTGGTGGCAGAGATCAAAGCCGGAGGATTCGATCTCCAGCTTGCCCGCCTCCACCTTGGAGATATCGAGAATATCATTAAGAAGGGTCAGCAGGGTCTCACCGGCGGAGCGGAAGAGTTCCACATAGCGGCGTTGCTGATGGTCAAGGGATGAATCCCAGAGCAGGTCGGCCATGCCGAGGATGGCATTCATCGGGGTGCGGATCTCGTGACTCATACTGGCCAGGAACTCACTCTTGGTGCGGTTGGCGGCCTCGGCCTGGCGGGCCTTGCCCATGGCCTCCTCGGCAAAGGCGTCCCGGGAGGCGGTCATCTCCTGGAGATCCGCGCTCATCCTGTTGATGGCAAGGCCCAGTTCGTCAATCTCGTCCCGGGAACCTCCCTCCACCTGCACATCTAGCTCCCCCTGGGCAATTTTCAGCACCGCCTCTTTGAGCTTCTGAACCGGGGTGGCGATGCGCCGGGCAATGAGAAGGGAAAAGGCCACGGCGAGGAGCATAATGATGAGGCTGAGGCCAAGGACCAGTTTGGTAGATGTTCTGGCCTGCTGCACTGTATAGGCGATGGCCTGGCGGGAGTCCGCCATCATCTCATGGATGATGGGGGTGGCGAACTCGGCATAGATGTCAGAGAGACGGTCAATTTCGGTCTCCACCGCAGCAAGTTCATCCTGGCGGGCTCCTTTTTCCTTGAGCAGGATGAATTGGCTGATCTCACTGGTGAAATGATCAAGAATGACCTCCGTCTCAGCGAGATGGCCTTCGTGATAACCGTGGAGGATGAGATGGACGGTGCGGACCTGGGCCAGCTCAATAAGGGCCTCTTCCAGCCGTTCTCTCACCTTCGGGTCCTGGGAGGTGGCATAGCGCGACAGCAGGGTTCTGATCTCGAAGAGACCGGCATAGAGCTTGGTCATTACCACGGTGCCGGGCAGCTGATGGCCGCCTATTTCCTCAATGTTGGTGGTAAGCCTGTTCTGGATAATGATGCTGCTCAAGGCTATGACCACAATCAAAAGGGAGATGAGCAGAAAGCCGCCGAATATTTTATGGCGAATTTTCATGGTATGGCCCCAAAACCGTGTTTGTGGAAAATAGCTATGCCTTCCTGGGCCATGAAGTCAACAAAGAGGCCGGCCTGCCTTGGTTTTTCGCTCCGGCGCAGTTGGCCTGCATGGATTTTTCTAATCCGGTTAAGCTCAGGGGGGATGGCAAAGGATGTAACGCCGTGGGCCTCTGGCCAGAGAAGCATGTCTGACCAGAGGATGGCGGCATCTAACTCGTTATTGACCAGGTGCTCAAGCAGAACCGTGACAGTCTGGGCCTTGATGATGACATTGGCCATCACCTCCTGGCCCCAGGGCGAGGAGGTGATAATTTCTTCACTGGTACGGCCCAGGGCCGCCATCTTCCTATGGGCGATGCCCACCTTGATTCCTGGTCTTGCCAGATCAGCAAAAGAGCCCAGGTTTTTTGGATTCGTCGCGGCAATGGCGACCACTGGGGTGTGGAGGGCAACCGGTTGGTGGCGAAGGATCATCTCCCCTGCCTTTTCCATGGTGTGCAGGGAGCCTGGTACAAAGACATCACCCTTGCTTGAGCGCTTCATGGTGGCAAGCAGGGTGCTGGAACCGGCATAGACAATGTGGATATTAAGCCTATGTTTTTCGGTAAAGGCGGTGCGTACCTCTTCCATGGGTTTCTGCAGGCCGCTGCCGCTCAGCACTATGAGCCTGTCGGAGGGTTGCTCACCGCAGCCGGTGAGCACGGGGAAGAGGGCGAGTAGTAAAAGGGCTAACTGAAAACGTCGCATGGCAAATGCGGATGTTTTCGACAGTGTCATAAGGTAACTCCTGGTAGCAGACAGAGAGATAGGGTTGGTATGTGTCGATAGCCCCGGAAAAGAAGAGATGGGAGAGGTAAGAAAACATGATTTATCTATAGACGTTAGCGGTTTTTTCTTGTGACGGTCAAGGGAAAGTAGGGGACGTGCTTGGATGGTAAAGTGGTGCGGCCGGCAAGAAGTGCCGGGCCGCAGAGGGAAAGAAGGGGGCAGGGATGGTGTCAGAATGGCGGCGAGTCTAGCCGTGCAGGTGATTGTCCATGAGGTGATTGAAGCTGACAATCTGCCGGAAGTTGAGGTCGTCAAAACGGGTGCAGGCCCGGCGATGGATGACGGTGGAGTCGTCTCCGTCATCCTGCAAGGGTATGTCGGCGACAATGGTATAGGGGATATTTTCAATGTAGAGGATGGGGCCGGTCATGAAAAATATTTCCAGGGTGTCAGAGGGGTTGATCCGGGTACCGGGGTCGACCTTATAATCAAAGGCCATGCCGTCCAGGCTGATGTCGTACACCTTGTACAGACAGCCATTGACATTGACGAATATATCCTCCTGTACCTTGATCCTGTCGGTGAAGCGCCGTTCCTTCATATGGGCCATCATGATTTTCGTGCTCCTTCTTGTTACAAAGTTGAGAATTTGAGAAGAAGGCAGCCTGGAAGGGGTAAGCGAAGACTCCGAGTGCCCCCCCCAAGGGGGATTGAACTGAACCCCTGGGGTACGCCCTGGAAGAAGTGCCCTTGGGGCATATTTTTTCTCAAATTCTTATTTCACAAATTCTTCCCTAAGCCACCTTCTCTTCCTTGAGTTTGCCGAGCAGCTCGTAGCGCGAGATCTTGCGGCGCAGGGTGTCTTTGGAAATGCCGAGCTCCCGGCAGGTTTTCATCCGTTTCCAGCTGTTGCGCTTCAGGGCATCGAAAATGGCCTGTTTCTCAATCTCTTCCAGACATTTTGGTTCGCCACCGTTGGTGGTGGCCACAGGATGGGCCGGGGTGCTGACCTCCATGGTGGTGGGCAGGTGCTCAGGGTAGATCAGGCCGCCCCTGCAGAGAATAAAGGCATACTCAATGATATTCTGTAACTCGCGGATATTGCCTGGGAAATCATACTGCATGAGAATGCGCAGGGTCTCATCGGCCAGGCCGCCGATATCCATGTTCTTCTCGGCGTTGAATTTTTCAATGAAATGATCGAGCAGCAGGGGGATGTCGTGGATGCGATCCCGCAGGGTGGGAATTTCAATCTTCACCACGTTGAGGCGGTAAAAGAGATCCTCCCGGAACAGGCCTCTGTGCATGAGCTCTTTGAGATTGCAGTTGGTGGCAGCCAGGATACGGATATCGGCCTGGACGGAATCGTTGGAGCCCAGAGGTTCGTAGAGTCTGGACTCCAGGACACGGAGGAGCTTGACCTGCATGGCCAGGGAGATCTCGCCTATTTCGTCAAGAAAGAGGGTGCCGCCTTCGGCTGCAGCAATACGGCCAATCCTGTCGGATTTGGCATCGGTATAGGCCCCGGCCTTGCAGCCGAACAGCTCTGATTCCAGCAGGGTGTCGGGCAGGGCGCCGCAGTTCACCGTAATCAACGGCCCGGCCGTCCGATTGCTCAGCTTGTGGAGGGTCTTGGCCAGGATTTCCTTGCCGGTTCCGGATTCACCGAGGATCAGGACATTGCTGTCACTCATGGCGACCTGGGGCAGGATTTCAAAGATGCGAGCCATGGCCGGGCTGTTGCTGATAATATCGCCCATCTGCTTTTGTTTGCAGCAGCCATACTGTTGGCTCTTGCTGGGGCGCAGGTCGCGAAAGGTCTCCACGCCGCCGATGAGGTTGCCCTGGTTGTCATAGAGGGGGGCTGCGGAAATGCTCACCGGCACCTGCTCATTGTCGGAATTACGGATCTGGATGCAGCGATTGCCGTCTGGCTGGCCGCTGCTGATACTGGCGGCGATGGCGCAGGACTTGCCGCAGATGCTGCTGTGAAAGATGTCGCTGCAATAGCTGCCAATGGCCATCTGACGTGCAACACCGGTTATCTTCTCAGCTGCCTTGTTAAAGGAGGTGATGCGCCAGTTGGTGTCAACGGTGAAGACGCCATCGGCGATATTGTCGAGGATAACGGCGCGGCCCAGCAGGGATTTAACCTCCCGGAAGACCTGGACACCGCCGATTATTTCCCCGTCCTTATTGGTGAGCGGCGTGGCGCTGATGGTGGCGCCGATTCGGTTGCCCTTGGCATGGGTAATGAACACTGAGCGGTTTTCCACCGCCGCCATGTTTTTTATGCTTTCGGCCAGGACGCAGCCTTTGCCGCAGGCGTTTGATTTAAACACCTCATGGCAGTGGAGACCAATGGCCTCCTCCTTTGACCAGCCGGTGAGCTCTTCGGCCGCCTTATTAAAGGTGGTTATCCGCCAGTCGGCATCGACACTGAACACGCCGTCCACCATGGCGTCCATGACAAATTGTGAGGGGATGTCGTTTTGGGAAAGGGTTGACAATTTTTCCGTAAGGGCCTGGATGGGCACGGGCCAGTCGATTTGGCGCTTAAAGGAGATGCCGTAGGTGTTTTTATTGGCGCAGTGGCCTTTTTGGGCCCAGCACACATCACCATGGACAAAATGGGTGCCTTCGGCATAGTCCTTGAGTTGCAGCCCCATCTCATCTTCGGGCCAGAGCTCGATGTTCATCTCCGGTTGTAAAGGGGCATCGGTTATGATCTGAATACCGTTGGCGTGGATGTCGCAGCTTTCTGCGGCGTATGAGAGGTTCTGTGAACCCTCGCGCAGACGAAATTTGAGACTGAGGGGCATCCGGGATTGATTGCGGCGTTCTTTTAGATTCTTCAGGGCTCTTCTCCTTCTCTTTAAGTTGGCGACCAAACGCTTTTTGGAGTGAAAAGATGCATTCCCACCCTGTTTAGCCATTCATAGGGGGAGAGAAGGGTAAACAGGATGGAAATACAAAATGGGGCAGGGCTGAGATGCTATGTGGTCACCTTATTAGCTGTTGCGCTGTCTACTTTCTAAAAGCCGGTGTTCAAGGCCATGCTGATCTATGCATGTCTTCCAGTAGGTCTCAAATTTTTTTTTAGACCTGTAGGCGCCGGCATAGAGAGGGGTCTCTCCCAACTCTTTTATGGCTGCGGCAAGTTGGCACCAGCTGCTGTGGCCTATCTTGCCGGGGTCGGTGTACAGGGGCCGGCCGTACCAGGCCTCATTGACCCCCCGGCAGACAGGGCATTGGCCGCTGCCTATGCTCCACTCATTGGCGCGCAGTTCTTCAAGGCTGCTCTGTGACGAGGGTGGTTCCTCCGCAACCCCTGAATTCTCAGGGATACCTTCATCCTGAATCCTCGTGTACCTCCCTTCTGCCGTGGCCCGGCTGGGCTGACAGAATCCTTCATCCATGAAACGTCCCGCCGGTCCTTGTTGTTTTTGCGCCAGGACGTGGCGGAAAAGGTGTGTCTTGTTCCCTCTGCTTGGTGCTGTTTATTCTCCTGGGCAATACTAAGAGCAAAAGGTGTACCGGTTATTAAGGGCTCAGGTTGCTCCCATTAATAACAACGTATTTTCAAAGAGAAATAATGGGGTATGGCGTTCTGCCGCCCGGGTCAAGGGGGGAAGTTCGCCTGTTTTGAAAGAAGAGCTGAACATTTCCTGGGGGGGAGGGGTCAAGGG
>JAUVQZ010000288.1 GCA_030597865.1 Pseudomonadota bacterium
AACTGAAGCCCCCTCACCCCAACCCTCCGGAGTCTCCCTGCGGTCGCTTACCTCTCCCCAAAGGGGCGAGGGAGCTACATAGTATGAGAATTATTTTATCACGCCCTTCTTAGGGAAAAGTTTCATGTAGAGGAAGCCGGAGGCGGCAATCAGCAGCAGGCTGAGGGAGAGTTCCAGGGTGCCGTGGTTCTTGGGTAGGATAAGTGATATTGTGGTGAGGACAAAGAGATACTGATATCCCAGGCGGTGAAAGCGCAGGACCTCTTTAAGTATGTAAATGTTGATGATGGGCACCACCAGGCCGGTGAGAAAGGCGATATCAAGCTTGCCGAAGGAGAAAATGGTGATGAGTTCCTTGGCGGTCAAAAAGGCTAGGGCCAGGGCCAGGGCCAGGTTGATAAGCTGGTAGCTTACTCTGTCCTTGAGGCTGGCTTTATTGTTGAGATGAAAAAGGGATTTTTCCGGCTCTGATTCTTTCTGGAGATCCTGCCATATCATTTCTTTATCTTCACCGGCCAGCAGTCTTTGTTCTATCTTTTTTTCTATGGGTTCTGCCACAGGTATCCTCTTGTATTTACTTGTTAAGTTTGGTCTGGGGTGGATTGGGGGCTTTTCGGCGAATCGGCCCGGGCTTGTCTTGCGGGCCGGATGTATTTGGGCTATAGTAACCCTCCTTAAATAAATAACGTTTCGTTTGCCAGATATTTTTGACTGGTAAACGGCCGATTCAGGATTCCGACCTCTTCGAATATATATGGCAAACCTACCAGAAAATCAGCGTATCGTCATTACCGGTGTGGGCCTGGCAGCCCCCAATGCCTCAAATCTGAGTGAGTATCGCCAGAAACTACTGGCAGGTAAAAGCGAGATTACAACCATTGATCTTCGTTACATGGATCAGGCCCCTGCCGGGGTTTGTACCTTTGAAGAGACCAGATATAGAAAGAAAAAGGAAAATAAACGGGGAACCAGGGCCGGCTGCATCAGCGTTTACTGCGCCCATGAGGCCCTTGGTGATGCCGGCATAGACTTTAGTGAATATGGCAAGGACAGAACCGGTGTTTACATCGGCCTCACCGAGCACGGCACGGTGGAGACCGAGAACGAGGTCTATAATATAAGTCAGTTTGATTATAATGTTGACTATTGGACCCATCACCACAACCCCAGGACAGTTCTAAATAACCCGGCCGGCGAGGTCACCATGAGCCTCGGGATCACGGGCCCCCATTACTCGGTGGGTGCCGCCTGTGCCGCCGGCAATGCCGCCCTTATTCAGGGCGTGCAGATGCTGCGCCTGGATGAGGTTGATCTTGCCCTGTGCGGCGGTATATCCGAATGCGTCGGTTCTTTTGGTATTTTTGCAAGCTTTAAGGCCCAGGGCGCCTTGGCTGAACATGACGACCCCACCAGGGCCAGCCGCCCCTTTGACAGGGACAGGAATGGCATTGTCATCTCTGAGGGTGGTTGCATCTATACCCTTGAGCGCCTTGATAAGGCCAAGGGGCGCGGCGCCAAGATTTACGGGGAGATTGCCGGCTATGCCATGAATTCCGATGCCCGTGATTTTGTTCTGCCCTTTGGCGAAAGACAGTCGCAGTGTATTGATCTTGCCTTGCAGCGGGCCGGGATGAACCCTGAAGATATTACCATTATCAACACCCATGCCACCGGTACCAAGCAGGGTGATGTGGAAGAGTGCAAGGCCATTCGCCAGGTGTTCCAGGACTGTCCCAATACCTATATCAACAACACCAAGAGTCATATCGGTCACGCCATGGGCGCTGCCGGTGTTCTTGAGCTGGCCGGTAACCTGTCTGCCTTTGATGATAATATGGTCCATCCGACAATCAATCTTGACAACCTTGATCCTGACTGTGATCTACCTAATATTGTCGCCAATCAGGCAAAACAACTTGACAATGTTGAAGCAATTTTGAATAACTCATTCGGCATGGTTGGTATCAACTCTGTCGTCATAGTTAAAAAGTATAGAAATTAAAAAAAATAGGAGTTGAGAAGTAAGGAGGTGAGAAATAAGAATGGTGCTTGAATTATAAAGTTGCTCCATATTCTTACTTCTCAACTACTTATTTCCCAAATTCTCAATATAGAGGCCCCAATGACTCCCGATGAAATTAAAGATTTAATCCTGGATATCATTGCTGATATTGATGAAGACGCGGAGTTTGAAGGGCTTGATCCTGACAAACCTCTCCGTGATCAGCTTGACTTGGATTCCATGGATTTTCTTGACATTGTCATGGAGCTTCGCAAGCGTCATCAGTT
>JAUVQZ010000095.1 GCA_030597865.1 Pseudomonadota bacterium
TCTCCCGCATCAAGATCCTCGGCAAGATGGATATTGCTGAACGCCGTTTGCCCCAGGATGGCCGGATCACCGTCAAATCCGGCATCCGCTTGGTGGATATCAGGGTCTCCACCATGCCCACCATCAACGGCGAAAAGGTGGTAATGCGCATCCTTGACCGTAACGCCTCCATCAAGAGGCTCGATGAGCTTGGCGTGCTCGAAGAGGATCTTGATAAGATTCTTACCCTTACCAAGCGGCCCCAGGGCATTATCATCGCCACCGGTCCCACCGGCAGTGGCAAGACCACCATGCTCTACTCAATTCTGAGCACCATGCTCGACACGAGCCGCAACTTTCAGACCATTGAGGATCCGGTGGAATATTTTCTGGAAGAGGCCAACCAGATATACATCCGTGAAAAGACCGGCCTCTCCTTCTCCTCGGTGTTACGGGCCACCATGCGCCAGGATCCTGATGTTATCCTGGTGGGCGAGATCAGGGATTTTGAGACTGCGGATGTGGCCTTTAAGGCCTCTCTCACCGGCCATATGGTCTTGACCACCCTCCATACCAAGAGCTCGGTGGCCTCCATTACCAGGCTCATTGACATGGGAGTCAAGCCCTACCTCATCGCCTCGGCCCTGGAAGGCATTCTGGCCCAGAGGCTGGTTCGCCAGATATGCCCCAGGTGCCGGACAGGGGAGAGTGGTGACCCGGACATCCTTCACCTCCTCCACCTTGATCCCTCGACATTTGCTGAGGACAATTATCGAGGCCGCGGCTGTCGCCATTGCCTAGAGAGCGGCTTCCAGAGCCGCACAGGTATCTATGAGTTTCTGGTGATGAATGACGACTTCCGTCATTTTATCAGCAGCTCCTATAAGGAGGCAGAGCTCCTCAAAATGGCCAGGGATGGCGGTATGTCCACCCTGCTTGAAGATGCTGTAAAAAAGGTGCGGAAGGGGATAACTACCCTGGAAGAGGTGTTACGGGTTATCGGGGCCCAGCCCCGCTTTGAGCGAACCTGTGAAAAATGCCAGAGCCGTGTTGAGGCAAACTTCCTGTTTTGTCCCTATTGCGGCGAGGTGAATCAGAAATTCTGCCGCAGCTGTAAATTCCCCCTGGAAGAATCGTGGACGGCCTGCCCGGCCTGTGGTCAGGCCCGAGACTAATTAGCTTCGAAACCCCAGCTTTCCACAAGTTCCCTATAATCATCCTTAATCTGCCGGACAACCTTGGCCAGACCCTTGCCGGAGATACCGAATGTCTCTAATTCCTGGGCCGTAACCTGCTCCTTGGCCGGATTACTGCTCCTGCCAAACCCCAGGGCCATGGAGATCTTATTTGCCACCAGGACCGCCTCTGCAAGGGGTGCGGCATCCGGGTCATCCTGCTCCTTGAGGGGAAAGGGCTTGTGATGGCTCTTAACGGCAAAGACGTAGTTGTCCGGAAAATTCCAGACAGATGCCATGCGACCGCCGATCTTCTGATGGCTGAAACCAAACACCTCATCCTCAGCCGCCCCCTGGGACATCCCTTTATCCCGAATGAGCGCCATCATCCTGGCCAGCTCCTCCGGGAGCTTGTCGGCCATGGCAATCTTACCCACATCGTGGATAATCCCACAGACAAAGGCCTGATCCGCCAGCTGCGGCGAGGCAGCCAACATCAGATTCCTGGCCGCCACCCCGCACCCCAGGCTGTGGAGCCACAGGCCCTGAAAATCAAACTGGGCCGGACCGGACTTAAAGACCTTATAGACCGAGACGGTGAGGGCCAGGCTCTGCACGGTATTAAGACCCAGCACAGTGACCGCCTTTTCCATGGTGGTGACCTGTCTCACCAGGCCGTAGTAGGCGGAGTTGGCCAGTTTGAGGAGTTTGGCGGTGAGGGAGGGGTCCTGATTGATCAGAGCGGCCAGGGACTTGGCCGTCAGCGACTCCTTCTTGACCTCGTCATTGATCTGCAGGGCCACCGTGGAGATGGTGGGCAGATCCTTTATTTTTTTTATCAGCTCGTTTGCTTCCATTCTACTGTCTGGACACTAATCAGGGGATGATTTTACATCATACCACCTGCCCCTCTCTTTTGATATTTTTTTATGCCGGCCCTGCCCTCCCGCCAAAAAACGGCCAGCCCTTTAGGTAAATCCGGTTGCCAGGCACCAATACCCTGCCTGCCGGTTCCTTCTTGCTTTGACTTACCACCACCTCCTCTCCTATACTTAACTGATAATGATCAGCAGAGGCCAGATAGCCTTGGTCTCTCAATTGCCATGGACAGAGCATGGCTCCAGCTGGGGAGAGTAGTTTGCGATGCAGAAAAATATGAGAGCCCTGATCATCATCTGGCCCCTGGCGGTGAGTATCTCCCTCCTCTGGGGCATCAGCCACCAAAGGCTTGACAAGGAGCAGGAAGGCGTCCAGGCGGCCCGTTCCTTCTTCCAACAGATCGTCCTGGACCGGGCCTGGAACGCCGGTCATGGAGGGATCTATGTGGTGGTGACCGAGGCGACCCAGCCCAACCCCCACCTCAAACATCCCCTGCGCGACCACACCACCACCGACGGCATCAGGCTGACCATGATCAACCCGGCCTTCATGACCCGCCAGATCTCCGAGATCGCCGCTGGCCAGGAGGGGGTGCAATTCCACATCACCAGCCTCAACCCCCTGCGGCCCGAAAACAGTCCCACGGAGTGGGAGAGGCGCTGGCTTGCCTCCTTTGCACAGGGGGCCACGGAGCAGACAGAGAGGGTGGGCGATACCCTGCGCTATATGGCCCCCCTCTTCGTCACCAAGAGTTGCCTGCCCTGCCATGCTGAGCAGGGCTATCAGGAGGGTGATATCCGCGGCGGCATCAGTGTCTCCCTGCCCCTTCTCACCAACCATCATAACTTTATCTACCTCGGCGTCAGCCATGTCAGCGCCCTGATCCTGGGCCTGGGGATCATCATGTTCATCGGCGCCCAGATCAGCAGGGGCCAAGAGGAGCTCCATCACAGCGAGCAGATCCAGATGGTTATCAACCGCCTCCTCCACCAGTCCATGGAGCACGATTCCCTCAACCACAGCCTTGCAGACTTTATCAAAAACCTCACCAGCCTCCCCCTCCTCGGCCTGGAGCCCAAAGGTGCCATCCTCCTCATTGATGAACAGCGGCCTGACACCCTGGTCCTCAGGGCCCAGCAGGGCCTGGATCCCGCCATAGTCGACATCTGCCGAGAGGTGCCCCTGGGCAGCTGCCTCTGCGGCCGAGCCGCGGCCACAGGTGAGCTGGTATTCAGCGATCACCTTGACAGCCGCCATGAAAACCACTTTGCCGGCATCCAGAACCATGGCCATTACTGCGTGCCCATCAAGAACCAGGATCAGAGAGTAGTGGGGATCTTCACCCTCTATGTCAAGAAGGGTAGCAGACGCGATCACGGCGTGGAGGAGAGCCTGCTGGCCATGGCCAATGTCCTGGCCGTCACCATCGAGCGTAGACAGATGGAGGAGGCCCTGAAGGAAAACAAGCGCCTCATGGCCTCGGTTCTCGACTCCATCCAGGACGGCATCAGCGTTCTTGATCCGGACCTCACCATCCTCCATGTCAACCACACCATGAAGAGCTGGTATGGGCACGCCCTGCCCCTGGAGGGCAAGAAATGCTATGCCGCCTACCATGGCAGAACCCAGCCCTGTACGGTGTGTCCCTCCCGCCGGGCCCTGCAGAGTGGCAGGATTGAGACGGAGGAGATTGCCCTGCGCAACGAGGAGGGGGAGGTATGCGGCAGCCTGGAGCTCTTCGCCTATCCCATGAAGGATGAGGGAGGAGAGGTCCACGGTGTTGTCGAGTATTTCCGCGATATCACCGCCCGCAAGAAGGCCGAAGAGGAAAAGGCCGCCATGCAGGGCTTCCTCATCCAGCAGGAAAAGATGGCCTCGGTGGGCCTGTTGGCCGCGGGCGTGGCCCATGAGATCAATAATCCCATCGGCTTTATCAAGAGCAACCTCTCCACCCTGAGCAAGTACACCGACAAGCTGCTGGAGTTCAGCAATGCCCAGGCCGAGACCCTGGCCTCCCTCCAGGCCGATGGGGAGCTCAAGACCCTGCGCAGGAAACTCAAGATTGACTTTATCATGGACGACACCGGTGATCTGCTGGCCGAGTCAGTGGACGGCATCAACCGGATCAAGGATATCGTCCAGAACCTCAAGAGCTTCTCCCGGGTGGATGAGGCCCACGTGAAGATGGCGGATATCAATAACTGCCTGGAATCCACCCTGAAGATCATCTGGAATGAGCTGAAGTATAAGGTGAGGATACAAAAGGAGTACGGTGACCTGCCCCCCACCCGGTGCTACCCGCAACAGCTCAACCAGGTCTTCATGAACCTCATCCTTAATGGCGCCCATGCCATTGGCAAGCAGGGGGAGATAGGGATCCGGACCTGGCAGGAGGAGGACTCCATCCTCATCGCCATCAGCGACACGGGCAGCGGCATTGCCCCGGACAAGATCACCAAGATATTCGAGCCCTTCTTTACCACCAAGGAGGCGGGCAAGGGCACTGGCCTGGGCCTCAGCATCTCCTACGACATCATCAAGAGACATGGGGGCGAGATCACGGTGGAGAGCGACGAGGGCCGAGGCACCACCTTTACGGTCAGGCTGCCCATTGTTGACGAGGCCTGAGTCCGCCGCTGCCGTTCTGCTGTCCTTCCATTGCCAGCCAGCCTGAGCCTCTGTGCCCAGCTCCCAGCCATGCGCCCCAGCCGCGCCAACCACTCTGCCCCCCCACCTTCATCATCCTTCTTCCCCACCCCATGTGTGGCACGACCTGTGGCAGCAACACAATGTGTTGCATGATTTTGCCACATAATGTGTTGCGCAGAAAATGACCCCCCAAAGGGCTGAGCGCGGCACACCTGTGGCACAGCGCAGATTAACACCTTGTATTTCCGACACTTTAAGAAATAAAACAAAACTTGTGGCACGGCTGGCATGGCCTATGCTCTTTAAACTTGTCAACAGGACATAAAAACGAAAAGACAACATACAAAAAAACCAGATAAGGAGAACGGCCATGAAAGAGACTACCAAAATCCAAACCCAGGCAACCACCACCCACAACACCAATGAAGACATCACCCAAGCCTCCAAGGCCGGAATCGTAATGGCAACCACCATGGCCGGGCTTGTCGGCGCCTGGGGGGTCGCCTGTATGGTTGGCGCCATGATGACCCAAGGTATCGGCGGCATCGTCACCGGCTACATCTCAGCCATCACCGGCATGTAACAGTAGATAAACAAACTGAACCCACAAAGTATAAACGAACCAATATAAGGAGCACACCATGGACAACGCACAGAAAAAAACCGGCATCTTCTTCGGAATCGTTACCGGCTTAGCAGGTGCCTTCGGCATCTGGGCCATCATGGCCTTTGTCACCGGTCTTTCCTCGGTAAACTTTCAGGTGGGCGAGATGGCCCGTCAGTTTCTTGTCGCCACCGGCAATTTAGGCGAGTATGAGACCCTGGTTGACTTCTACACCCACATCAAGGGCGTTGAATACCTGATGGCCGGCGCCTTCTTCGTGGCCTTTCCTGTCTTCTTCAAGTATATCGACAAGGCCGAGGTCGGCAAGCGCGCCAAGGTAGAGGCATAACCCAGCGAAACTGCAATTAATGACCGGACTCTGTTCAGTACCCCCTCGGAGGCTATCGTTTACCTGAGGGGGTATAAGTGCCTTAACACCAGACCCAACTTTTTATTTCACACTGTTTTTTGCGTTTCTTACCATTTTTGACAAGAAAACAACTTCTAAGGCACTAAAAAGTACCCCTTCTCTTCTCTCCACAAAAAAAGGCCGGGGCTCCCTAGGAGCCCCGGCCTTTTTTTGTAGTTCATCACGGATACGAGGGGGGAGGTTAGAGGACACCGCGTTGCTGTTATTTATGGATGGGCCGATGCCGTAGATTTATGTCTAAGCCCGATGCCCCCCAGGGCTCGATGGTGGCCTGAAAAGACAGGTAAGCCCATGGAGGCGAAGGGGAAAAATCCCGCCAAGATACTTTTTTAACAGCACTCCCCTTCCCGGCCTAGAAGTTCGTTGATGATGGCCCGCACGCAGCCCTCACCGGCCTCGACACGCAATGCCTGAACCGGGCAGTTACGGGCACAGGCGCTGCACTCCATGCAGTTATCACGGGCAACGATCCTCGCCTTGCCGTGATCCAGGGAAAAAACCTGGTGGGGACAGACCTCCTGGCAAATACCGCAACCGGTACAGAGCCCCTGATCAAGCTCCAGGGTGACCACATTGTCGATATAGCGAAAAAATCCCCCTCTCTTCATTGTGACCTCCTAGGTAAGCCAGAAGCGGGCGGCAAGCCAACACAAGAAGCCTGCTGAGCCAGCTGCGGCCTGAACAGGGATGGCGCGCAGCATCTCATGGCGCACCCCGGACCGCGAGGTATAGGTGGAGGCGCCGGTATAATTCATCCCCAGCCAGGAGGAGAGGGCCGGCACCATGAGTAACCAGGCCACAGCCTCCAAAGGACCAATGATCCGGGCCGGACTGACAAGGCCGCTGATGGCGACCAAAAACAGATAGGAAAAGAGACCGGTCCACATCCCCTTGATACTGAAGGCCCGGCCTGAGAGCCAGGGCAGCATCAAGGGCACCAGCACCGTGCCACTGACCAGGGCGGCAAGCAGGGCCAGAACGGCAAATAATCCCATGTCAAGGGAGGCCTCCCAGAAAGAGTGCCCACCACCCAGACCGGAGAAAATCAGAAAAAAAAGCATGAGCAGACAGGTCTTGCCAACAACCTGGGTAAGTTCCACCGGGACCAGAGCCATCCGTTCCGCCAGGGGAAAGCCCTTGCAACGCATGGCTGGCTCGGCCTTCATACCACGGTCGAGAAAGGCTGGAAGGTCGGAGGCCAGAACCGGCCCCCAGACCACCTGAAAGCCGGTATGTTTCTTGATACCAAGGCCGTTAACCCCCGGCGCCCCTAACTGGGGGACAATGATCTTCCTATGACTCACCACCTCGGTAAGGCGGCTGGCTATAATCCGGTCGTAGAGCTCCACCGTACCAAAGGTGCCCTTACCGGCGGCGCACCAGACATTGATACCCTTGGTATCAAGGACCAGGAGCCAACAGTCACGGCCTGGCAAGGCGCCACGCAGCTGATCGAAACTCATCTTATAATTGGCGGTGACAAGAACAGGACTGCCGGAATTCGGCGAGCCAAGGGCGTATAATCCCGGATCGACCACAAAGGACATGCGGCCGATATTGCAGCGGACCAACCAGCTCCCCATCCGGTCCTGGCCAGTCAGAGACGCGGCAACCCTTGCCACCTGGCCCACAGCAGAAGCAACCTTGCCGACGACAAAATCCTGGTCAGTGGATGGTGGTTTAAAAACAGTCTCGGGCTTTGCCTCGGCCATGGTCAAGGCCAGCGGAAGAAGCCCTTTCTCAGCAACGGGCGGTACAGTTTTCATCCTGCAAATATAGCATTTTTGAGCGCCGCCGCCCAGAATCTTTCCCTTCCCAGGTCACCTTCTCTTCACCTTGGCCTTCACAACAAAACTCATCTTTTATTTTTTAGCCTCAACCTCCCCCTCTGGGCAACAAATGCAGTCTCCCCATTCACCATCATGGGTACCCCGCCACTCCATATTGCATACACAGGTGTACGTTTCTTTTTTGCCTTTGCCTTCTGTCTTTTTCACTTCTTCTTTCTGATGTTTCATGGGGTAACCTCCTGCCATGCCAGCGTGTCAATTTATGTCAACCACAACGCCTACTTAATAACAATAAGCATTATTGACACCGTGACAATGGCGCCCTAGCTTTCTTCCATGGCAAAGGTCTTTGACGCGAAATGTTCAGACCCAGGAAAATATCACGGGTAATGGCCGGATCGCTTTACATGCAGGTTGTCAATCCACTACACTTTTCTAAGTGAATGGCGTTTCCTTGCTGCTCTTTCCTACCCATACTGCCCGAATTCTCTAACCTAGAGGACCCCATAATGGCTGATGATCTGCTTTTCTCACCGTTTCACCTGAAGAATTTCACCCTCAAAAACCGCCTTGGTGTCGCCCCCATGACCAGGATGTCCGGCGGGGCAACCAGCATCCCCCGCCAGGACGTCTTTGATTTCCTGGTGCACCGGGCCCAAGATGGTGCAGCCCTGGTCTATACCGAGGCCATTGTCACCGATTACGAAAGCGCCCAGGGCTATCCGGGCCAGGCCCGCATGCTGACCCAACCACAGATCACGGCATGGCGTGGGGTGGTCAAGGCCATCCAGGCCGAAGGCTCTTTGGCCATCATGCAGATGTTTCACTGCGGACGCATGGCCTGGCCCGAAATCAACCCAGCCCAGCGCTCCATAGCGCCGAGCCCCATCACCCCAAAGCAGGACAATCCCCTCACCCAAGCGCCCTATCCGGTGCCCGAGGAGATGAGCCAGTTTGACATCGACCACGTCATTAACGGTTTTGTGGAGACGGCCAAGGGGGCAGTGGCCGCCGGATTCGACGGTGTGGAGATCCATGGCGCCCATGGTTATTTAATCAACCAGTTCCTCTCTGCCTATTCAAATCAGCGCAGCGATGACTATGGTGGCACCCCTGACCGACGCTATCGTTTTGCCCATGAGGTTATCCAGGCGGTGAACAGGGTAATGCCGGAAGACAAGCTCCTCATCTTCCGCATCTCCAACTGGGCCATTGCCGACATGGAGATATCACTCTTTAGCGACCAGGCTGAGTACCAGGGGATCATTGCCCTGCTCAACAAGGAGCCCCTGGACGCCATCTCCGTGTCCACCTATGACTTTAGGGAATCGGCCTTTGGCACCGACAAGACCATGGCCGAGCTCAGCCGCGAGGTCTGTGATCTGCCCCTGATGATTTGCGGCAGGATCCACGATCGGGCCTCTGCCGAAGAGGCCCTCAAACATGCCGACATCGTGCTCAGCGGCAAATCCACCCTCCTCAACCCAAACTGGATGGAGGACGTAAAGCAAGGGCGCAAACTTGAACCATTTACCTCTGACCAGGCCGCTGTGGCCTATACAGAGAAAGCGCTGCCCTGAAAAGATTCAATTTTGTCATATTTTCAAAAAAGACACATTGGCCGTTTTTCCAATCTTACAAAAAAAAGGAAACGCTATGAATGATACCATTGCAGATATTGAGGCCATGGAAATCCTTGACTCCCGGGGCTATCCCACGGTCCAGGTCACCATCGAACTTGAAGACGGCACCTGGGCCACGGCCTCGGTACCCTCAGGAGCCAGCACCGGTGAGAACGAAGCGCTTGAACTGCGCGATGGCGACATGATGCGTTACAACGGCAAGGGCGTGCTCACCGCCATTGCCAATATTGAGGAAAGAATAGCCCCGGAGATCATCGGCCGGGCCGCCCATGGCCAGACCGAGATCGACCATATCATGCTGGAGCTCGACGCCACCGACAACAAGAAGAATCTGGGCGCCAACGCCATCCTCGGCGTGTCCATGGCCGTGGCCAAGGCTGCCGCCCTGGCCCACAACCTCCCCCTCTATCAATATCTGGGAGGCGCAGGCTCTCGCCGTATCCCGGTGCCCAGCATGAATATCATCAATGCCGGCGAACATGCCGACAACAGCGTTGACTTCCAGGAGTTCATGGCCGTACCCATCGGCGCCGCCACCTTCCGCGAGGGCCTGCGCTACGTGGCCGAGACCTTCCATGCCCTCAAGGGCCTGCTCAACAAACAAAACATGTCCACCGGCATCGGCGACGAAGGCGGCTTTGCCCCCAACCTGCCCAGCAACGAGGCCGCCATCGAGATCATCCTCGAGGCCATTGAAAAGGCAGGCTACAAGCCGGGCACCGACATCGCCATTGCCCTTGATTCAGCCGCAAGCTCGTTCTACACCGATGGCGTCTATGACCTGCGCTGGTCCGGCCTGGGCCAAAAGAATACCGAGGAAATGATAGCCCTGGCCCAGGAGTGGGTAAAGAAATACCCCATCATCTCCTGGGAGGATCCCCTGGACGAAAACGACTGGGATGGTTTTGGCGAGTTGACCAGACGTCTGGGCAACAAAATTGAGGTGGTGGGTGATGACATTTTTGTAACAAACACCCGCTATATCACCCGGGGCATTGAGCAGAAATCCGCCAACTCGGCCCTGATCAAGCTTAACCAGATCGGCACGGTGAGCGAGACCATTGAGGCCTGCCGCATGTGCCGTGACGCAGGCTGGCGCTACTTCATCTCCCACCGATCCGGCGAGACGACCGATACCTTCCTGGCCGATTTTGCGGTGGCCATGGACGGCGGTCACCTCAAGACCGGCTCTGCCAGCCGCGGCGAGCGCATTGCCAA
>JAUVQZ010000148.1 GCA_030597865.1 Pseudomonadota bacterium
GAGTCAACACCTTGCCCGAAGGCAGCACGAAAAAAATGGCATTTTCACCTTACCCGGCCAGATGGCTAGGGGTAAGGCTCCATGCACAATATATAAAAACAACCGGCATAAAGCAGGTTGCCAGAAAACAAGAGGGGCTGCAACAGGACCTTGATAACCTGCTGTAGTTTCGATCTTCCTTTCCCAGGGAAAGGGGTGTTGACCATCCTGACCCATGGTGTATAAAAAGGGCCATCATGCTCAGGTGAAGGGACTTGTAATCGGTTCGTTCCTTCCCTGCAATATTTTTTTTACCTCTCGGCCATCATAACTTTTTACAGGTGCCGAGACTACCAAGGCCCGGTGATGCCCACCCCCCAATCCCCCTTTGTCTATCGCGATCAATCCTGGCTGGTGATCCACAAGCCAAACGGCCTCTCCAGTCATGCTGCCCGGCCTGGAGATCTCGGCCTCGCTGAATGGCTGGAGTTACACCATGACCTCAAGGTTCATCTCTGTTCCCGTCTGGACAAGGAGACCAGTGGCCTGATGCTGCTCGCCTTGGACCGCCAGGCCAGCAGCAGGGCCCAGGCCATCCATGAACAGGGCCTGGCCAGGAAAACCTATTATTTTATTACAGACAAAACAAGACCTGCCCGGTCAAGCTGGACAACCGACGACCCCCTGGACGGCAGGGCATGTTCAACATCCTTTGAACACATAAAATCAGGCGGGGGCTACAACCTCTACAGGGCAGAAATCAGCCGGGGCCGCAAGCACCAGATTCGGCGCCATGCCGCTGCCGCTGGTGTGGCCATCCTGGGCGACAGCCTTTACGGCGGCACACCCTTTGCCCGGCTCTGCCTGCATTGCGCTGAGCTTATCTGGCCTGAACTGCCGGAGCCGTTGACCAGCGCGTTACCCCAGGCCTTTTCCCGGCTCTTGGCCAGGGCTGACCAACTCCTGGTTGAGGTCACGGTGGCCATGGAGCGCCGCCTGCCCCTGCTGGCCTCCATTACCAATGCCATGCGCCTTGTCCACCGTGGCGAAGTGCAGGGCAAGCCCTTTAGCATTGACCTCTTTGACCGTTATCTCTGTGTCACCGGCTATGACGAGGATCTGGCCTCGAAAAAACTGCGCGCCTCCCTCTCCGCAACCCTAGAAAACCTCTCCCAGGAGCTTGGATGCCTGGGTGCGGTGATCCGGACCAACAGAAGAGACCCCCACCGCCGCAAACTCTTCAGCGACGTGGTAAGCTGGGGCGAGGAGGCGCCGCCATCCTTCTGGGTGGAGGAACATGCTCTTCGCTTCCAGGTGGCCTTAAACGATGCCCAGCATGTCGGACTTTTCCTTGATCAGCGTGACTCCCGGCAACGGATCTGGAAACTGGCCCACGGCAAAAGGGTCGCCAATCTCTTTGCCTTTACCTGTTCCTTTTCCGTCTTTGCCGTGCAGGCCGGGGCCGAGGTTGCTTTTTCAGTGGATCTGGCTGGCGGCTGCCTTGAACGCGGCAAGGCCAATTTCAGCGCCAACAGCCTGGACCAGGGGGGAAACGCCAAGTTCATCAGGGAGGATGTCCGCAAATGGCTGGCCCGCCAGATCCGCAAAAAGGAGGCCGACCCCACCGCCTTTGCCCCTTGGGACATAATCATCTGTGATCCACCCGTCTTTGCTTCGGCCGGTAAGGGTGCAACCTTTTCAGTGGAAAAGGAATGGCGTGGTCTTGGCCGACAGGCAAGCGCCCTTCTGGCCCCGGGCGGCCTGGCCCTCTTTGCCAATAACCACAGCACCGGCAATCCAAAAAAATACCTGCACGAATTGCAGGAAGCCTTTGCCAGGGTGACCCCCCTGCGCCCCCCCCTTGACTTCCCAATACAGGCCAACCAGCCCGAACATGTCCGTATCTTCTGGTGTGAGGCGTAAAACAGGTCTGCCCCACCAGCTTGGCACCAACCATTGGCCAGCTTGAATAATTGCTGAGAGCAAAGGCTGGTCTTTCCAGGCATCAAAAGGCTATAATGGTGGATATTCTGTCAGGGGAAAAAACAAGGAGGCCATTGCCATGAAGCCAATTACTGACACCCACAGCAAGACCATTGGATATATTCTGTGGATTTTTGGCTTTACCGGCTCCCACCGTTTTTATTACGGCAAACCTATTTCCGGAACCGTCTACCTGCTCACCCTTGGTCTGCTGGGCATAGGGTGGCTCATTGACCTGTTCTTGATTGCCGGCATGGACAGGGAGGCGGATCTGCGTTTTGAGGCGGGGCAGGTGGATTACACGGTGGTCTGGATCCTCCTCACCTTCCTGGGGCCCTTCGGTATCCACCGTATGTATATGGGAAAATGGCTCACCGGCATTCTTTACCTTCTCACCGGCGGTCTCTTTGGTCTTGGCTATCTCTACGACTTCTGGACATTAAACAGCCAGATCTCGGAACTTAACAGCTGAGAGGGCTCCCCCCTCCCCTTCCCTTGCGGAAGGGCGACAGGATAATAGGATCAGATGCTACGGTGCCAGACATCTGTCTGCTGGGGATCCAAAAGATCCAGGAGTTCCAGCCACTCAGTCGAAGCCGAAATAATTTTAAAGCCAATCACCTTGTATATCCCTGCCTCTGTGGACCAGGAGGGCCGAATAGAAAACTTATAATTTTTCCCGCTGCTGCTGATAACAGCCGTACATTCCACGGATTCAGTGTTAAATTTGCTGGGAATGTCCGTCATCTTGAAGCCGGTCCTTGAAACATTCTCGACACTGCCCTCAAAGACAAAATTGCCGTCAGACAAGGTGGCGGTCATCACAACATCCACCCTGTTTTCTTCCCTATTATCCATTGCTACCTCCTGAAATTTCATGGGAGAACCTTGGCGGCCAAGAACTGCAAATTCTTTCTGGCTCCCCAACCTAACATTAAGGTTCTTTTTGCAGCCCGCGCAAACCACGCAATTCGTCGGCATAGCAATCCGGGCAATAACCATGGGTAAATTCCGCGCCGGTGTGGGTTTTAATAAATTTTTCCACCTGCTGCCAGTAGCCATCATCATCACGTATTTTTTTACATTTGGCGCAGATGGGCAGGATACCGGCCAGCTGGCGTATCTCATCAAGGGCGGTCTGTAGTTGCTGGTTTTTACCCTCCAACTCCTTACGTAGACGGGCAAGGGACAGATGGGTGCTGATCCGGGCCAGCACCTCCTCGTGCTGAAAGGGCTTGGTGACATAATCGACGCCACCCACCTCAAAGCCCTTGACCTTGTCCTCCAGGTTGGTCAAGGCGGTGACAAAGATAACGGGGATATCTGCCGTGGCCCCATTGTCCTTGAGCCGACGGCAGGTCTCATAGCCGTCCAGGCGTGGCATCATAATATCCAGCAGGATGATATCGGGCCTGGTCTTTTCAATGAGGACAAGGGCCTCCTCGCCGCTGCAGGCAACAAGCATGATAAAGCCCCGGCGCTCCAGAAAGGTGAGCAGCAGCTTGAGGCTGACCGGTTGATCATCAACAATGAGAATAACTGCCGGGGATTGATTTTCAAACATACCTTGTCTTGCTCCAGCTAAATTTATCTTTTTACAATGCTATACCACAGCAAGGGCAGGCCTGCCAAACAGAACAGGGCAAGGCAGGGCAGGGCAGGTTTCCGGGCCCCTGTTTTTTCATGGAGAGGTGTTGTCCAGGGCGGTCCGCAATGCCTGGGAGAGAATTTTCGGCGTCACCGGCTTCTGGAGAAACTGCACGTCATCCTGAAGAATACCATGCCTGACCACGGCATCATCGGTATAACCCGACATAAAAACAACTCGAATATCGGGCCGCAGCTTTACCACCTGGCGGGCCAGCTCTGAGCCATTCATCTTGGGCATCACCACATCGGTGAGCAGAAGATTGATACGGCCATGGTAGCGTTTGCAGGTCTGCAGCGCTTCTTCACCGTCAGCAGCCTCGAGAACCGGGTAACCCAAGGAGGTAAGGATCTCAACGGTCATGAGCCGCACCACCTCGTCATCCTCAACAATGAGAATGGTTTCCGTCCCCCCGGCCATGTCCTGCTGCGCATCCGCTCTGACCTGGGGAGCAGAAGCCTCCTTCAGCCGGGGCAAATAGATCTTAAAACTGGTGCCCTGGCCGGGCTCACTATAGACCAGAATTTCACCCTTGTTTTGTTTGATAATGCCATAGACCGTAGCCAGGCCCAGCCCTGTACCTCTGCCATTCTCCTTGGTGGTGAAAAAGGGCTCAAAGATCTTGGCCATGGTCTCCCGGTCCATGCCCTGGCCGCTGTCGGAAATGGCGAGCAGGACATATTCACCGGCACCGATCTCATAATGCCTCTCCACATAGGCCTGCTCCAGGATAATATTCTTGGCCTCAAAGGTGAGCTTGCCGCCCTGGGGCATGGCATCCCGGGCATTAACCGCCAGATTGATGACCACCTGCTCAAACTGGGTCTGGTCGGCGTGGATATGCCACAGGCCAGGGCCGACAACAATGTTAATGTCGATATCCTCGCCCAGGATGCGGGCCAGCATCTTTTTGATGCCCTGCAGGGACTGGTCAACATCAATATCCTGGGGATGGATGATCTGCTTACGGCTGAAGGCGAGGAGCTGCTGGGTCAGCCTGGCGGCCCGCTGACCTGAGTCGAGGATTATTTTAACCTTGGCCCGGAAGGGATTGTCCTCCGCCATCTCCAGAAGGCACATCTCCGCATAGCCGTTAATGGCGCTGAGGATATTGTTAAAATCATGGGCCACACCGCCGGCCAAGACGCCCACCGCCTCCATCTTCTGGGAAAAGGCGAGCTGCTCAGCCAGGCTGTCGCGCTCCTCTTCAGCCTGCTTCCTGGCCGTAATGTCCCGGATAAACTCCACCACCTGGCTGACCTCGCCATGTTCATCCCGGACCGGGTAGGCAAAGACCTCCAGCCATTTTTCACCATCGCCCTCCATCTGCCACGGCATCTCACAGCGTTGGAGAAAACCCTGCCGCAAGGCGTCTTGACATGGGCACGACCCACAGGGCGTTTGCCGATCATGGAAGACCTCATAGCATTTCTTGCCCACCAGGGGCAGCTTGTCCCCATACCACTCTTCCAAACATTGATTGGATGCCAGGATATTGTAATGGCTATCATGGACAGAGATGCCATCCTGGATGCCGTCAAGAATACTCCTTAAGAACCTTTCGCTCTGACGCAGGTTCTGATCCGACTCAATGAGGGTCTGGGCCAGAATTTCCAAATCGCGACTAAGCTCATTGAGCTCAACAGGCCAGGCCCATCCCAGCTCAAGGGGCTCTTTGTTTTCAATGAGGCGGGTAAGACCCAGGACCAACTCCCGGCGCATCTGCTCGGCTTTACCGGCCACGGTCATGGCCAGAGCAAGGATCAGGCCGACGAGAAGGGCGAGAATTATGGCAAAGCGGCCCAGAAAATTATGGCGCCAGGCCTCCAACTCACCGGTATCCATGCCGTAGGCCAGCCAGACCGTATGCTCCTGGTGCGGGTCATCGACTATTTTGACAAAGGCGGTTTTCCGGTCATGGGCGGAGGACAAGATGAGATGGGAGTTGCCGGGATCCACCGTAAGGAGGCCTGGAAACTCCTCACTGACCGGGACAAAGGCATGGTTATGGGCGCCGGAAGCAACTTGATCATGGTTTGCCCCATTACGGTGCAAGACCTTGCCGCCCCCGCTGACAATGAAGTCATAGGGCAGATTATCGACAAAGGGCTCCAGGGAGATTTTCATGAAAATGGCACCACCATAGGCGCCGTCTCTATTTTTTCCCGGTATACCGAGGATTATCCGGGGAAAATGGCTGTGGGTCTTCTCCCTGTCCAAGAATTCCTGCTCAACATCGGCAACAAAGACCGTGTCCAGGGGGTAGGTTTTGCTCTCCGCCAGCCACCTGGCAATGAGGTCGGGCGCCGGGATATCAGTCAGGGGCTGGGGGCTCAGGGCATCGTTGCCGTTCAGATTCCAGTTGCTGACCACCTCACCGGCCCCATTAACCATAATAATTGCCCCCACACCTGAGCCCTGGGGCAACCAACGACTGAACATGAAAGCCATGCGCTCCTTTATCTTCTGCGGATCAAGGAGGCGGACGGCAGGATCGGAAAAGAGTTCAGCGGTACCGGGAAGGGCGGTAATGGTGCTCAGATTCGCCTTGCGATGCTCAATGATCGTCTCCAAAAAGGCGACCCGATCCTCAAGCTCGTTAACGCGCTCAAGCACCGTGAGCTGCTCAACCTTATGGGCAATAACGGGCAGGTTAAACAGTATAATCCCTGCCAGGGGCAGGATGCCGACACAAAACAGGCAGAGGCTGATACAGGTTTTCAGGCTGAACTGGGCAAAGAATCTAGGGCTCATGGGATGTCATCAATCAGGGTTGAAGATGAACGGGAGGCGCATTGGTTGGCACGCTTTTTATCAGGCTAGCACAGGGAATCAGGCCCTGGCAATTTTTTTAATAATCCTGCCCGCTTAATGCATCACACCGGCCAAAAAAATGGATCCAGCATAGGCAACGGGCCTGATGTTCAGGTTGACACCCGTCATCTTCCACCAAAAACACCTTGTGCCTATCAAATACTAGAGTATACAAGCTAGGCTTGCCCAGGCCTTCAGGGCTTGATTTTCAGAGACAGGGAGAACAGATGGAGCATGGGGTAGATTTTAGTCCACTGCCGGACTATGTCTTGATAACCACCAAGGGCAGGGCCACGGTGCATGGTTTTGCAGATTTGCTCAAGGAGCTGACAGAATCACCGGAGTGGATCAAGAACAGCCCACAGCTGGTGGATCATAGAGACCTTGACCTGAGCCACCTCATGCCTTCAGAATGCACCTCGCACCCCTTGCCCTCAACAGGGGTGCGACCAATTTGTAGGTCAAGGGCCAACCATCCTTACATAAATGTCAGCAGGCATGGGGTGACACAGCAGCCCCTGCTGATGTTTTGGGGCCCACAAACCCTGCACAGACAAGGGCCAAGGGCATTTTTCCCTCTGCCCTCTCCCCCGTGGCATATCTCTGGCAATTAAGCTCTCCAACAGGCAGGGAGAACCGCCTTGCCCTCAAAAACCCAGAGCCATCTCTCCCTCCCTCCAAGCTGCCCTGGATGCCGCAACGGGCGGTATCCAGGGCAGCTTGGAGGGAGATGGCCCCCTGTGGAGGCGCCACCGTGCCCAGACGCATTGACACCCCCCGGCGCGACGGGGCACAGACCCCCGGTCTCCACCTCTCAGTTTCTGCCAAGAAGCGAATCTTTGCCGGC
>JAUVQZ010000292.1 GCA_030597865.1 Pseudomonadota bacterium
AAGACCAACGTCACCCTGGTTTTTTCCACGGCCCAGGCCCTGCTGGCCGCCAAGGCCGGCGCCACCTTTGTCAGCCCCTTTGTCGGCCGCCTTGATGATATCGCCCAGACCGGTATGGATCTGATCAGCGACATGATGACCATTTATGATAATTACGGCTATCAGTCAGAGGTGATTGTCGCCAGTGTTCGCAGCCCCATGCACGTCATGGATGCGGCCCTTATCGGCGCTGATATCGCCACCATCCCCTTTAAGGTCATTGCCCAGCTCGCCAAGCACCCCCTCACCGATCTTGGCATGGAGAGTTTCCTCAAGGATTGGGAAAAACGCCAGAAGTAGGCATCCCTGTAATCGGCCCATTTTTTTATGAAGGGAAACCGCAGGGTTGTCGGCAAACTGCACGACAACCCTTGCCCCTTGTTATTAAAGTGACTAGGATGGAGGTATGTTGCCTTCTCCCTTCTCCCTTAACATAGGCCTCTGTCTGGCCCTGCTTGTGACCTCGGCTGGTCCCGTTGCTGCAGGGATTTACACCTTTGTTGACCACAGGGGAACGGTGCATTTTTCCAATGCCCCCAATGACCCGCGTTTTAACGATAAAAACCAGGTGGCCTATCTTCGTAAGTACCGCAAGCAGGCTGATATCCGCGATTACGATTATTTTATCCGGGAAGCGGCTCAGAGATATGAACTTGACCCCCACCTGGTCAAGGCGGTGGTAGAGGCGGAGTCTAATTTTGACAGTTACGCCGTGTCCCATCGGGGAGCCCGCGGCCTGATGCAACTCATGCCCAGCACAGCCGGGGACATGCAGGTCAAAAACAGCTTTAACGCCCGTCAGAATATCGAGGGGGGGTGCCGCTATCTGCGCCGAATGCTTGACATGTTTGACAACAATCTTCACCTGGCCCTGGCCGCCTATAATGCTGGCCCCTCCAACGTTAAGAAGTACAAAAGCATCCCACCCTTTGCCGAAACCAAGAATTATGTACGCTCTGTCCTCCGCAAATACCAGCGCTATAAAAATAAAAAAATTTACCTGAACTAGCCTTGAGCCTCTCGACTATTCCCAACCTCCTCACCGGCTTCCGCTTTATTGTGGTGCCCTTTCTGCTGATCTGCCTGCAGCCTGGCGTGGAAAACGGCCTGGCCCTTGTCGGCTTTGCCCTTTTTGTGATTGCTGCGGTCACCGATTATCTTGACGGTTTTCGGGCTCGACGCTGGGATGTCCAGACCTCCTTTGGCAAGCTCATGGATCCCCTGGCCGACAAAATCCTGGTCACCGCCGTTCTTGTCATGCTTATCCCCATGGGCAGATTGTCAGCCCTGGTCGCCTTTCTTATCCTGGCCCGGGAGCTGGTTATCACCGGCCTGCGCGGCGTTGCCGCCGCCTCCGGTCTGGTCATTGCCGCCAGCAAACTGGGAAAATGGAAGACCTTCATTCAGATTGTCGCCCTGGCCACCCTGATGTTTCCACTGGGGGTGCTGCCCATTGCCAATCTCCATGAGATTGGCCGGATCATCCTCTATGTGGCCCTGACCCTGACCCTGGTTTCCGGGGCCGATTATGTGGTGAAATTTTACAAGCTTTACAGCCCCTCCGCCTAAGGAAAGGCCACCCCTAAAGTCTTGACAGGCCAAGGAGTCCTGTTCTATATTGACCAGCGCTTCCGCATATTTAAGCCGGGGGCGGACATACATAAATACATAAGCCGGAGTGGTGAAATTGGTAGACGCACGGGACTCAAAATCCCGCGGGGGCAACCCCGTGTCGGTTCGATCCCGACCTCCGGTACCAGTTGTGAAAAAGGCGGTGGAGAGTTTATCTCCACCGCCTTTTGCTTTTCTCTAGCTGAAATTTTTTTGGTATTAACTCGATTTCGAGAGGTAAGAGATGTCACCTCCGCATTCAGGGTTGTTATCTTGACCTTGAAAAAGTGCGGCCTCAGCCGGGGCGCATTTCACTCCGGTGGGAAGGGGTGGGAAAGGCGGCCATCTTGGGGCCTGGCGTTGCCAAAACAGTATTGATTACCTGTTGCTGCAGTTGGGACCAGATCGCCTTAATGGCTGTGGTGGCAGGACAGTCAGTTAACACCACGGGCAGTCCCTGGAGCTGGGCGGTGACCACGGCCGGGTCAAAGGG
>JAUVQZ010000065.1 GCA_030597865.1 Pseudomonadota bacterium
TATCCTTCAAAGGCTCATTACGGGCAAGCTGGGTGTCCTTGCTGGAAAGATAGATTACCTGACCACCCATGGCGTACATGGCTGATTCAAAGGATACCCTGGTGCGGGTTGAGGGTTTTTCAAAGATCATGCCGATGGTCTTGCCAATCAGCTGTTGATGGCGGAGACCTGCCTGGGCCTCTTTTTTTAAAACCAGGGCACGATCAATATAATGCCGCAGGGCCTCTTTGTCGAAATCCCAGAGGGATATAAGATGTGTTGTCATTGTTTTATTGGAAAGAGATAAGGGGCAACTCAAATCAGGCAGGTGGGCCCGAAGCCTTTACTCGCCGTTTCATTGTTATCTAAGAGACTCCAGATGCCTCATTAATCAAGAACCCACAAGGGGGATAATGCCGGCCTCTCAACAGGCGAAAAACCTGGCTCTGCACCAAATAGGCATCAATACAATTAATCCCTTTAATTTGAAAGTTCTTTTTGGTCGCCTTGGAAAAAAATCACATTGAAGCCAACTTATGCATCATGCCCAGGGTGAACGACCATAAAAAAAGGCACTGGGATATCCAGTGCCTTTTTACTTTTTCCTGTTGAACATCACAGATTTGAAAAGATCTCTTCCACGACTGAGGACATGGCATCGATCTCTTCAATACTGACAGTGAGAGGCGGCGTGCAGCGGATCACCTTATCGCCGGCCAGGGTAACCAAAACCCCGGCCTTAAACAGGGAGGAGACAATCTCCCCTCCCCTGTCTGCGATACTGTCATCCAGGATGAGTCCCTGGATCAGGCCACGGCCGCGAACCCCTCGACAGAGGCGATTATACTGGTCGGCAATGGACTTGAGAGTTTTGTGGAGATGCTCACCCCGGGTCTTGACGCCCTCCAAAAAGCCGTTGCTGGTCATGGTCTTGAGCACGGCCACGGCCGCAGCGCAGCCAACGGGGTTGCCACCAAAGGTGGAGCCATGGTCACCGGGCTGGAAGGAGGAGGCCACCTTATTGGTGGTGAGCATGGCGCCGATGGGCATGCCATTACCTAAGGCCTTGGCGCAGGTCAGGATGTCGGGTCGTATATCATACTGTTCGTGGGCGAACAGGGTGCCGGTACGGCCCATGCCCACCTGAATCTCGTCCAGGATGAGAAGAATCGAATTCTGGTCGCAGAGGGTGCGGATGGCCTGGAGGTATTCCTTGTCCAGGGGGCGGACGCCGCCCTCACCCTGCAAAGGCTCAACCAGGATGGCGCAGGTTTTGTTGGTGATCAGCTTCTCCAGGGCCTCAATATTGCCGAAGGGGGCATGGTAGAAGCCGACAGGCAGGGGCTCGTAGCCCATGTGGAATTTACGCTGCCCTGTGGCCGCCACCGTGGCTAGGGTGCGTCCGTGAAAGGAGCCCTCCAGGGAGATGACCTCAAAACAACCGGTACCGCCATGCTTTCTGGCTAATTTAATGGCGGCCTCGTTGGCCTCGGCGCCGCTGTTGGCCAAAAAGACCTTGTCGGCAAAGGAGTTGTCCACCAGCATGCCGGCCAACTCTATCTGGGGCAGGGTGTGAAAGAGGTTGGAGGTGTGGACGAGTTTTCCGGCCTGGCGGCAGATGGCATCGGTGACCACCGGGTGACAGTGGCCCAGGCTGCAAACAGCGATGCCGGAGATAAAATCGAGATACTCATTGCCTTCGGCATCCTTGAGGCGGCAGCCTTCGCCCTCCACCATGACGGCAGGATGGCGGCTATAGGTGTTAATAAAGAGCTCATTACTGACTTCAATCAAGTTTTTCATGGGATAATCTCCGTGCCAACGCCGTCCCGGGTGAAAATTTCAAGGAGTAAGGCATGGGGGACCCGACCATCAAGAATATGGGTCTTGCCCACCCCGCCGTTTAAGGCGTCCTGGCAGCAGCGAATTTTAGGAATCATGCCGCCATCGGCAACGCCTGAGAAAATAAGATCACTGGCCTCCTGCATATCCATGGAGGAAATGATCTCCTTGGCCCTATCAAGGACCCCGGTCACATCGGTGAGCAGGATCAGCTTCTCCGCCTTGAGCTCGGCGGCAATGGCCCCGGCCACCAGGTCAGCGTTAATATTATACGTCTGACCCCTGTCGCCGACACCCACCGGCGCAATAACCGGGATAAAATCCTTGCTGTCCAGGGTGAGGAGAACCTCAGGATTGACATGGGTTACTTCCCCCACCCGGCCCAGATCAATGAGCTCGGGCGGCGCGTTTTCCGCCAGGGATTTCATGATCTTCATCTTGCGGGCCTGGATCAGGTCGCCGTCACGGCCAGACAGGCCAATGGCCCGGCCACCATGATAATTGATGAGGCCGACTATCTCCTTATTGACCTTGCCCACCAGCACCATCTCCACCACATCCATGGTCTCGCCGTCAGTGACGCGCATGCCATCAATATAGTTGGACTGGATATTCATCTTCTTGAGGAATTTATTAATCTGGGGGCCGCCGCCATGAACAATCACCGGATTAATGCCGATGTATTTCATGAGAATGATGTCCAGGGCGAAGTTTTTTTTCAGCTCCTCGTCCACCATGGCATGGCCGCCATATTTAATGACCACGGTCTTGCCATAAAATTCTTTGATATAGGGCAGCGATTCTATAAGAATCCGCGCTGTTACATTTCCGTCCTGCATATCGATTGATCCTTTATTGGTAAAAGCCTTGGGGGGTATTCTGAAACCACCCCAGGCCTATGTGGCTAAAGGGCTGAAAATCCTCCCACCGTTGCAAGCTGCCACGATACCATAAAGTGACAAAACTGGTCACTAAAAGACGTTTCTGGGCCATTCAGCCCCCAGGTTTAGGGATGTGCTGAACGCCTGTCTGACTAAGTCCTTGCCCCTCAGTGGCCATTGTTAAAAAACAGGGCCTTTTGGCTAAATCACTACTTTTGTCTTGCAATTTGGCTGCCAACTTTTAATCTTATGGAAGAACATCCCTTTTCTAAATTGGTGACAATGATGACCCTGCGGCTGCATTCATATCTCTTCTTCTCCTGTCTGGCCCTGCTCCTCATGCCAGTGGCTGGCCAGCAGGCCCAGGCCAGCCCGGAACTAGGCCAAAAGATCCCCCTCCATATTGAGGCGGACAAGATGACATCGTTGGAAAAACAACGTGCCGTTGTTTTTTCCGGCAATGTCAAGGCCAGGCAGGGTGAACTTCAAATCAACTCGGATGAGATGACGGTGTATCACGCCGAGGAGGGGGCCCAAAATCAAGGCGGCCAGCAGGGCCAGGCCCAAATCGAAAAAATGCATGCCAAGGGCCATGTGGAGATTATCCAGAACGATTTTGTTGCCACCGGCGATGAGGCTGAATATTTTTCCACCACCGGTAAGGTTATCATCACCGGCAACGCCAAAATTATCCAGAATAACAATATGGTAACCGGCCACAAGGTGGAGATGGATCTCAACGAAGGCTCCACGGTCATCATCCCTGATGGCAAAAATAATGGCCGGGTGGTGGGTTATTTTTACCCGGCCAATGCCGACCAAAAAGACGATGATGCCAAGGATAACAACGGCGATGAGCAGGTTCCAGCCCAACAACAGGACACGACCCATGGCGATACTGGAAACTAAGGATATCGTCAAAGAGTATAATAAGCGCCGGGTGGTTGATGGTATCAATCTACGGGTGGAGACCGGTTCCATCATCGGCATGCTTGGCCCCAACGGGGCCGGCAAGACCACCTCTTTCTACACCATTGCCGGTTTTGTCCGGCCCACCTCTGGCACGGTGCTCCTGGACGGCAGGGAGATCACCGGGCTGCCCATCCATAAGCGGGCCCTGCTCGGCATCTCCTACCTGGCCCAGGACCCTTCTGTCTTTAAGAAGCTCACTGTGGAAGAAAACGTCCGCATTGTCCTGGAGCCCCTGGGTGTGTCGCGCAAAGAGATCCGTCAGCGCACCGATGAGCTCATGGCTGACCTGAAGATCGAGTATCTTGCCAAGAATATGGGCCACGCCCTGTCCGGCGGTGAACGGCGGCGGGTGGAAATTATGCGGGCCCTGGCCACCAAGCCACAGTTTATCCTCCTTGACGAACCCTTTGCCGGCATTGACCCCCTTTCAGTGGCTGACCTGCAGGAAATTATAAAGAAGCTAAAGAAAAAGGGATTAGGTATATTGATATCAGACCATAATGTCCGCGAAACCCTGTCAGTCTGTGATTTCGCGTACATTGTCAACAGCGGTCGAATCTTGACAAGTGGTACGGCTGAAGAAATAATTAATGATGATGCGGCCCGGGAAATGTACCTGGGCCATGATTTTTCCATGTAGGCCGTCATCACGGCATGCGGGCAGGATAAATGGCACTGGAACTAAGACAATCTCTCAAACTCTCCCAGCAGTTGGTAATGACGCCCCAGCTCCAGCAGGCCATCAAGCTCCTGCAGCTGGGGCGGCTTGAACTTGTTGACACCATCCAGCAGGAGATAGAACAGAACCCAGTCCTTGAGGACGATTTTTCAACCCTTAACGGCGAGGCAGCCACCCCGCTGGTCGAACCCGCCCCTGACCAGGCTGTCCTTGCCCCCAGCGAACAGACAAAGGAGGTCAACCTTGAAAACCCGTCAAACATCAACGATATAGACTGGGCCAACTACGCCAACGAATATGAGCCCATCTCCTCCTACCGGCCCCGGGGCGATAGTGAGGAGATGCCGTCCCGTCTCGATATCCTGAGCGAAAAGCCCAATTTGCAGTCGCACCTGCGCTGGCAGCTCGCCCTCACCGATCTCACCGATGGGGAAAAGGAGATCGGTGAAAACATTCTCGGCAACCTGAGCCGGGAGGGATTTCTTGAGGCGGACATTGCCGAGATTGTTGAGCAATGCGGCAAGGACGAGGATGATATTCAATATGTTCTCGAGGTCATCCAGGAGATGGATCCGGCCGGCGTTGCGGCCCGCAACGTCCAGGAGTCTCTCCTCCTGCAGCTTGAGCGTCTGGACCTAAAGGACGACCTGCCAGCCGAAATAATCAAGGAGCACCTTCATTTTCTCGAGACCAAGAATTATATAGCCATTGCCAGGACCTGCCACCGTTCCGTTGACGATGTGGTGGCAGCGGTCTCCGTTATTGTCGGCCTTGACCCCCATCCGGGCTGGGCCTATTCAAACGAGGAGCCCCATTACATCACCCCGGATGTCACCCTGCAGAAGGTGGATGGCGAATATGTCATTCTCCTCAATGACGATGGCCTGCCCAAGCTCAAAATCAGCTCTTACTACCGTGACATCCTGAAAAAGAAGGCCAATGCCCCGGCCGAGACCAGGGAGTATATCCAGGACAAGATGCGCTCGGCCGCCTGGCTGATTAAGAGCATCCAGCAGCGCCAGAGGACGATCTACCGGGTCATGGAATCGATCCTCAAGTTTCAGTACGACTTTTTTGAAAACGGGGTGGCCCATTTAAAGCCCCTGGTCCTGCGGGACGTTGCCGAAGATATCGAGATGCACGAATCAACAATCAGCCGGGTGACCAGTAATAAATACGTCCACACCCCCCAGGGCACCTTTGAGTTGAAATATTTCTTTACCTCGTCCATTGCCCGCAAGGGGGGCGGCGATGCCCTCTCCTCAGAGAGTATCCGCCAACGTATCCGCCAGATCGTCCAGGCGGAAAATCCGGACAAGCCCCTTTCCGACAAGGCCCTGGCCGAGATCTTTGCCAAGGATAATATTAAGCTGGCCCGCCGCACCGTTGCCAAATACCGTGAACAGCTTGGCATTCTTTCCTCTAAATTCAGAAAAAAACCAAAACTAAAATAAGCAAGAGCCGTGGGTAACCTGATCCAGCCGTCACATATAATCGGTGCCCTGGGCGCCACCTCAAAACGGGGAGCCCTTGCTGAAATGGCAGGGCTGTTAACGGATTTCGACCAGGACAAACTGGAGGCGGCCCTCCTTGACCGTGAGGCCGTGGGCTCCACTGCCATTGATACCGGTATTGCCGTACCCCACGCCAAGCTTGCGGCAGCCACCACGATCCAGGTCTGTTTTGGCCGCAGTCAGGCAGGGATCCAGTGGGGGGCTCCGGACCGCCAGCTCGTCCACCTCATCTTTCTGATGGTGGCGCCGATGAGCGCCTCGGAGCGTTACCTGCAGACCCTGGCAACCCTGTGCCGCTTTCTGCGCGACAGCAGCAACAGGCGTCGGCTTCTGAGCTCCACAGATGGGGAGCTTGTCCAATTTTTTGCTGCTACCAAGGAACTCCAATGACCATTTCATCCGCCCCGCAAACCGTTTTGCTCACCGGCCTTTCCGGGGCCGGCAAGACCACAGCCTTGAACGCCTTTGAGGATATGGGTTATTACTGTATCGATAACCTGCCCTGCTTCCTGGTGGAGGAACTGGTGGCAAAAAGAGAGGGGGCCCGCCACCTTGACCGGCTGGCCCTGGTTATGGACAGCCGTGACCCTCTTTTTTTTGAAAGTCTGATCGGGATTACAACCGCCCTTGGCAAACCGGGTAAGAATTTCAGCTTATTTTTCCTCAAGGCCGATGACGAGACCTTGATCAGACGCTTTAGCCAGATGCGTCGTGTCCATCACCTGGCCACGGACAGCAACCTGCCAGAGGCCATAAGCGATGAACGGCGCCGGTTCCAGGATCTGCTGATCTCTGGGGCCAGGGAGATTGACACCAGTCACCTGTCGCCCCACCAGTTACGAGGTATTCTCCGCAAGGAATGCGGAGTTGATCTGACCGGTGAACCTTTGCCGGTGACCATCAGCTCCTTTGGTTTCAAGCATGGATTGCTGCCAGAAGCGGATCTGATGTTTGACGTTCGTTTTTTGCCCAACCCCTATTTCCAGACGCATCTCAAGGAAAAAACCGGCAAAGAGGCTGATGTTGCCGACTTTGTCCTCAATAATGAGATCGGCCGCAGCTTTCTCTCACACCTGGAGCCCCTGCTCACCTTTCTGGTGCCGCAGTACCAGCAGGCCGGCAAGGTCACCCTTACCATTGCCATCGGCTGTACCGGCGGCAAGCATCGCTCGGTGGCGGTGAGCCAACGGGTGGCTGAGATGCTCTCCGGCCTGGCCCTTGATCTGCGGATAAGCCATCGGGATATAGGGAAAGAATAGTTTTTTTTAGTGGTCAGAGACCCTTGACATCCTCCTGGCCGGCCCAGGGGATCTTCATCCATTTAAAGGAGCCGCGCCACCTCGCCATTGGCCACCTTGATCTCACGAAACCGGGACATGGGTTGACCATCATGGTGGAGGAGCAGACAGCGGGCCACAATGAGGTGGGTAACCAGCAGGACAATGCCCTTTTCCCTGGCCGCTATCCCTTTTACCTGGGCCACGGCCCGTTTCTGGACGGCCTTGAGGTCCTCACAGCCAGGGACATGGAATTTTTCCGGGGCAGCAAGCCAGGTGGGGTACTCATCGCCAAAACGATGACGGATCTCATCCTTGGTCAATCCGTCCCAATGGGGCAGGTTGATATCCATGAGGCCTGGAGCCCCATGGACCCTTAAACCGCATTTTTGGGCAATGATCTGTGCCGATTGCATGGTGCGGGGCAGGGGGCCGGCATAGAGGGCATTAAGTCCCATGGCAACACATTTCTCCGCCAACCCCTGCAGTTGATCCCTGCCCTCCTGACAGAGCGGCTCCCCACCACGGCCGGCAAAGCGGTTCTCCTGATTTGCCTGGGTCTTGCCATGTCTGATCAAATAAATTTCCTGGGCCATAATTTCCTTACAAACTGCTTGCAGCAGGGAACTTTTTCAGGGTAGAGTGCTCAGGTTTTATAGCCTATTAGACGTGACTACTCCACCAGGCTCTGTCTCTCCACAGGGGGGGCGCAGAGGCGTGATTTTTCTTCATACCAAGGGGCATCCTATCGTGAATTTCCTTAAAGGTCATATCAAATTATCCCTTTTCCTGCCGGTGTTTATCCTTGTTTTTTCCATGGCAGGCCAACAGGGCGCCAGGGCAGAGGCAGCAAAAACCATCCACATAAAACCCTTTGCCGTCCATGCCCAGAAGGACATTTCCTTTCTGGAGGATGCCATGCGCAATATGATGGCCAGCCGCCTGGCGGCAAACACCAGCCTCCAGGTGATTGAAGAGGCCGGCAGGGCAGATTATCTCCTTGAAGGCGCCATCACCGCCATTGGCAACTCCTTAAGTATCAACGCCAAGATTATTACCAGGGACGGGTCACGGCCGCCAGCCACCTATTATGCCTCTGCTGCCAGCGAAAATGATATTATTACAGCGGTGGACCTGCTGGCGGCAAATATCTCCCAGCAGTCCTTTGCCATAAAAATGGCCCCGGCCCGGACGGGCCAGCCCACAACAGCACCAAGTGCCCCGGCAATGGGCCAGCCTGTGGCCCCGAACGCCCCCGCCTTTCAGACCGCCCATCCTGATCGCGCCTTTATCCGTCCGGCCGCACCGGTGACCCAGGCCATGGCCCCGGCCCAGATGGGTAGTGCCGCCTTTGTCCGTTCCACCGCCATCACTGCGGCCCTCGGTTTCAGCAAGACCCAGAATCTGAAAATGGCCATCCAGGATATCAGCGTGGCTGACCTGGACGGCGACGGCATAGACGATATTGTCGTGGCAGCTAAAAACCAGATCCTTGCCTTTCATCTCAACGGCACCCGCCTGGCCCGCTTCGGAACCATCTCCCTGCCCTCCTCTCAAAAGATTATCTCCATGGCCGCTGTCGACTTTAACGGTAACGGCGCTGCTGAGATCTACATAAGCGCCGTGGCTGGCAACCGGCCTTCGGCCATGGCGGTTGAGTGGCAACAGGGCAAATTCAACTATCTTTTTCAGAATCAGCGCTGGTACATCAAGCCGCTGACCGCACCGGGCCGGGGTATGATACTGGCCGGCCAGCAGGCCACCGTTAATGCGCCTTTTATGGCCGGGGTTTTTGATCTGTCCGTTGTTGATGGCCAACTGGTCAAGGGGGAGGCTCTGCCTGTTCCTGATGACATCAATGTCTTCAGCTTTGCCCTGGCCGATCTGGACGGAGATGGCGCCACCGAGGTTATCACCATTAACGAGAGTGATAAGCTCAATGTGCTCATGGCCAGTGGTAAACAACTCTGGCAGAGTGATGATTTTTTTGGTGGCAGCCTTCGTTATCTGGGGGGCCGCAGTATGGCCCAGCGCCGCAGTGGCCGCGATAAAAATCCGGTGGTGGAGCAGAATGACATGAGTCGGGATAAAACCTATATCCCCTCACGGATCATCATCACCGATATCAACAATGACAACCTGCCCGATGTGGTGGTCAACAAAAACCTATCCACCGCATCCCGTGTTTTGAAGAATATGAGATCCTATCCCAGCGGCGAGATCCACGGCCTGGTCTGGAGCGGTATCGGTCTCACCGAGCTGTGGCGCACCAAGAAGATTGATGGCTATGTGGCGTCCTATGACTTCCGTAAGATGCCAGGCACCAATCAGGCCTCCCTCTATGTCGGCCTGATCATCAACAGCGGCTGGATGGATATGCTGAGCGCCAAGGACTCCACCGTCCTTATCTACCCCCTGGATCTCTCTCCAGGGGCCGGAAAATAGCAAATCAGCCCTTGCTCTGACATTTTCCCATCAGCCATTGCCAAAACTCGGCCATCCCCTCTCCGGTTGTGGCCGAGACCGGAAAGATCTCCAGGCCCGGCTTGAGCCGCCGGGCCTGACGACAGCATTCATCCATGTTGAAGTTGACATGGGGCAGCAGGTCGACCTTGTTAATGAGCAGCACATCAGAGCTCAGGATGAGATCCGGGTATTTGGCGGGCTTATCCTCCCCCTCCGGGGTGCTGACCACGGCCACCCGCAGATCTTCTCCCAGGTCATAGGCCGTGGGGCAGACCATATTTCCTATATTTTCAATGATCAGCAGCCTTGTGGTGCTGAGATCCAAATCATGCATGGCCCCATGCACCATCCTGGCATCCAGGTGGCAGGCCGCCCCTGTATTAATCTGGACGGCATTAAGACCGGCCCCCTGCAACCGTTTCTGGTCGTTATCCGTCTGTTGATCGCCGACAATAACGGCCATGGCCAGCTCCTTGCCATACCTGCCCAGTCCCTCCAATAACGCGGTCTTCCCTGAGCCCGGCGCACTGATGATGTTGAGGCAGAAGATGCCGGCCTCCTGCAGGTGCTGGCGGGTATGACCGGCAATCTCATTATTGAGGGAAAGGATGTCCTGGCCCAGGCTGATCTGCCGGCCATGGTTGCTGTCGTCGGGATGACAGCCGCATGAGTCGCACATTATTCTATCTCGATGAAGGTTATCTGTAATTCCCGGCCGCGGACCGCTTCCAAAAAAACGTCGCAGGCCGGGCAGAGGTTGAGGCTCTCAGCTGTTTCCATGGCGCAGGAAGGACATCTGTAGCAGAGCGGGATCTCGGTAATGACCAGCTCGGCGCCAGAGGCAATGGTATCGGGACTCATGGCCTCAAAGGCAAAGGTGAGGGCGTCGGTTACCACCCCGGCCCGTTCGCCAATGGCAAGCTCGATATGGGTCACCCTGGCGCCATTCTCCCGTTGGGTGATTTCACCGATCTTGTCCAGGATGGTTGCCATGATGGACATCTCATGCATCTGCCGTCCCCGCTAAAGAAGGTATGGGAGGCCGTCTTTTTCCATAAAGGGCAGCGGCCACAGCGGCCTGTCCCAGGGCCAGCCCCCCGTCATTACAGGGAATTTTATGATGACAATGGACGCTGAGGCCTGCCTCGCCAAGGCCCCTCTGCAGCCCCTGGCTGATAATCCGGTTTTGGAAAACGCCGCCGCTGCATACCACCTCATTGATCTCCTGTTCCCTGGCCACCACAACACAGGCGCTGGTGAGCATCCTGATGATGGTGTTGTGGAAGCGGCCCGCAATCCTTGCCTGCCCCACCCCCCTGTCCAGATCCTCGACAATCCCCAAGAGCAGGCCACGGGTCTCAATAATATGGGGGGCCTTACCCTGACCCCCATTGATCTCAAAGGGGTAGCATCCTTGCCCATCAGGATCAGAGATTGCCTCAAGCTCCATGGCGGCCTGGGCGGAAAAGGTGATCCGGCCCCGTAGATTGATGAGGGCTGCCACCGCGTCAAAGAGCCGGCCCAGACTGGAGGTCAACGGAGTGTTGACCCCCCTGTCAAGCATCTGAACAATCATCCCTTTGGTATTGTTAGGTATTTCCCTTAAAAAGGCAAACTCGCCCTGGTGCAGACCCTGGCCATGCAACCAGGCCAGGGCCAGACGCCATGGCTCGTTAATGGCAGCCTCGCCACCGGGCATGGCCAGGGGTGCGAAATGGGCCAGGCGGCTGCAATCAGCAAGGGTACAGAGCAGTATCTCGCCACCCCAGAGCGTACCATCCGGACCAAGGCCGGTGCCGTCCAGGGCCAGGCCTATGACCGGCCGGTCAAGGCTGTTTTCCGCCATGCAACTGGCAATATGAGCATGATGGTGCTGAACGGCAATGGCCTCAAGGCCCGGATAGCGCAAGGCCACGCGACTGCTGTGGTAGCCGGGGTGGAGGTCGTGGGCAATGAGTTGAGGGGTGATATGAAGAAGGTCCTGGAGGTGGTTGCAGGCCTCCTGGTAGTTGAGCTGGCTGGCCGGGGAACGGGTGTCGCCCAGGTGCTGGGAAAAAAAGGCAAGATTGCTGCGGGTCAGGCAGATGGCCAGCTTTTCCCCGGCACCACAGGCCAGGATCGGGGGACATTCCTGGGCCAAGGCCACAGGTAGGGGGGCATGGCCCCGGGACCGCCGTAGAAGCTGGGCATCACTATTATGCATCCTGACAACCGAATCGTCACAACGGCTGACAATTTTCCGGTTGTGGCTGAGGACGGCGTCACAATCAATGGCGAGCCTGGCCCGCGCCTCTGCCGTGCTGGCGAGCATGGGGCTGCCGGGCTCATTAAAGCTGGTCATCACCAGGATCTCTGGTGCCTGGTCAAGGAGGAGGTAATGGAGGGGGGTATAGGCCAGCATGACACCAATCTCTGCCATACCCGGGGCAATCAGCGCGGCAAGAGACGCCCCTTGCTTGAGCGGCATGATGACGATGGGACGTGGCGCTGAGCAGAGAAGCTCCCTGGCCTGCGGGGTAATATGAACCAGGCTGGCGGCTGTTTTCAGGTTCCGAACCATGATGGCCAGGGGCTTATCAGGCCTCTGTTTCATATTCCGAAGCCGGGCCACGGCCTGATTATTACAGGCATCAGCAGCCAGGTGAAATCCTCCCACCCCCTTGATCGCCACCACCCTGCCCCCCTTGAGCATGGACGCAGTTTTTGTAAGGGGGCTTTTCGTCTCCGTGCCATTTTTGTCATAAAAGCAGAGGCGGGGGCCGCAGTCCGGGCAACAGATGGGTTCGGCATGGAAGCGCCGGCTGGCAGGATCACTGTACTCACCCTGGCAGACCCCACAGA
>JAUVQZ010000041.1 GCA_030597865.1 Pseudomonadota bacterium
CGATGTCTTGTCGCGGCCGCTCACCGAGGGTGATTCCTTGCCAATAAGGACGAAGCGGGTGGTGTTACCGCGATAATCCTCGATTCCCTTGGTGACAAGCTGCAACTGATAGGTCTTGATGGCCAGGGAGCTGCTAATGGCTGCCAGCGACGGATCCTTGGCAGCCATCTGGGCGGCAACACCTGTTGAGAAGACGCTCTGGCAGGGGATGCCGGGCAGATTTTTTTTCAGCCACTCCCGGCATTGGGCAAGGGGCTGGGAATGGGATACCACGGTCTTGATGTCTTGCCTGTTACCGGAAAAATTCACCAGGTTATGGGTGATGGGCAGAAACGCCTCACCGCAAATCTGGACCTTGCATCGTATAAAGGAGTCCAGGCTTGAGGTCACTGAACCTTCTATGGAATTCTCCAGCGGCACAATCCCGTAATCCACGCGGCCCCGTTCAACCTCGGAAAAAATATCCTCGATGGTCTCGATGGCCCGGTAGTCAGCGGTCTGGCCAAAATATTTAACGGCAGCGAGATGGGAGAATGTGGCCTCCGGGCCAAGATAGGCCACCTCTGTCGATTTTTGCGAAAGGCGGCAGGTGGTTATGATTTCGTGAAAGACACTAAACAGGGCGTCGTCAGGGAATTGTCTCTTGTTATCCCTTGTTAAACGGTCGTAAATCTGGCGTTCACGAAGGGGATCCCATTTTGCCCGGTTGTCCTTTGATTTCAGCATGCCGATCTCTTTGGCGCATCCCAGCCGTTCTATTAAAAGACGCAGAATGGTGTCGTCAATCTCGTCAATGCGGTCGCGGACCTTACCCAAAAGGGCTTTGTTATCTTTAGACATAGTTTTTGTTAGCAAGTAAGTGTCAGTAAGGGAATTCGTACGTTTACAAGTCACTTAATTAAAATAGTAGAGAAAATAAAGCAAATTCTTGCGCCATTCCCCCTGGGGGGCAGGGAAATGGGTGGGGAAAGCCCCTTGGCATGGGGATTTTGGTGTTCGCCATGCCATCAATAGACCTTTTTTTCTTAATTGTTGAAAAGAGGGGGGTATTGTTTTAGTTTGGTTAGGCTAACATAATAAACCCACTCTTATTCGTCCTGTTGCCTCTCCCGTATATTTCAGGGTTTCCTAGTGGAAATGTTGCCTCTGATCTCGTTTGAACAGTGCCGTTATTCGAGGCTACCTATTTTTTAAATAGCACCAAGAGACTCCTTGGCGAGTCAGCATGTTAATCCAGCTATGAAAATTAAAAATTGGATGCAGTCAGAACCTGTAACCATTGATCGCCAGGCCCTTTTGCAGGATGCATCAACATTGATGAATGAGCATGGAATTCGCCATCTCCCTGTTGTTGATGACCAAGAGAGCCTGATCGGCTTTATAACCGAAAGCGACCTTCGCCATTTCTCTTTCCCTGCCATGGTCGAGGACATCCCTGTTCATCAGGTGATGGTCATTAATCCGATAACGATTAATCCCAATGCCAGCATTGAAACAGCCGCCCGGCTGATCCATGACTACAAGATTGGCGGCCTGCCGGTTTTGGATAAGAAAAGACTGGTGGGCATCATCACCTTATCCGATATCCTGGCGGCCTTCATTGAGGTGATGGGGCTTCTGAAGCAATCCACCCGCCTTGATGTCATCGTTAGCAAGAAGGGTGGGGTGGAAGACGTTACCAGGATCATTAAGGAAAATAAGGGTGAGATTGTCAGTGTGGCCCAGGAGAGCCAGTCTTCCCGGCGTAAGGTCCATTATTTCCGCTTGGAAAAATGTGACCCTGCACCTATTGTGGCGGCCCTTGAGAAAAATGGCCATAAGGTTGTCTCGGTGATGGAGTAGGCAGCCAAAGGGTTGAGATCATCCGCAGTGGATAGATAATGTATAACTATTTAGCGTATTAGCTGTTTAGGCGGTAGGTGCCCCGCAGGAGATAAGCGTAGACTTCGAATACCTTGGGGTGCTATTAGGTGAAGATGATTTTTCGCCTTTCCTGCATTTTTACTAACAGTCTTCAGCCTAAACAACCTGAACAGACACCCTAATGTTTTAATTTCTTGAAAATATCGGTAAGTCATTATACAAAGAAAGCCCGCCAAGGTGATTGCCATGGTGGGCTTTTTAGTTGAAACTTGACCCCTGGGATTAGGACTGAAGATATGACAAAGAAGGCTTTTAAGGTTGAAAAAACCTATGAAGAGATAAACGCCCGGATTAAGGCGGGTGAGGCCGTGGTTGTTACTGCTGAAGAGATGGTTGGTATCGTTAAAGAGCACGGAGCTGAAGAAGCGGCCCGCAAGGTGGACGTTGTTACCACCGGCACCTTTTCTCCCATGTGTTCCTCCGGCGCTATTATTAATTTCGGCCATACCAATCCCACCATTAAGGCGTCAAAGGTGTGGCTCAATGATGTCATGGCCTATGCTGGACTGGCAGCGGTTGATATTTATCTTGGCGCTGCAGAGGTGGCAGAGGACGATCCCCTCAACAAGGTCTTTCCCGGTAGTTTTCGATATGGTGGAGGGCATGTCATTGAGGATCTTGTCGCCGGTAAAAAGGTGAAGCTCAAGGCCATCGGCTATGGAACAGACTGCTATCCAGCCACTGAGGCGGAAAAAGAGGTGACCTTGGCGGACCTACCCTATGCCCTGCTGTTAAATCCTCGTAATTGTTATCAAAATTACAACTGTGCGGTTAATTTATCAGACAAGCCCATCTATACCTATATGGGAACATTATTACCAAAGGGTAAAAATGCCAATTTTTGCAGTGCCGGCGAGTTAAGCCCCCTTATGAATGATCCCTTATACAAAACAATAGGTATGGGCACCCGCATCTTTTTGGGTGGGGCTGTTGGCTATGTGACCTGCCAGGGCACCCAGCATAACCCTAATGCCCCTCGCCTCGATAATGGCACCCCGAAAAAGCCGGCTGGCACCCTTATGCTCCAGGGGGATATGAAGGAGATGTCTGCCGAATGGTTGAAGGGTATTTCCATGCAGGGTTATGGGACCACCATGGCCGTGGGTGTTGGCATCCCGATTCCCATTCTGAACGAGGAGATGGCCGCCTTTACCGGTGTTTCCGATGGGGAATTGTTTACCCAGGTTGTTGATTATTCCTACGACTACTCCCACGGGGTGTCCCGGAATTATGGTGAGGTCTCTTACGCCCAGCTCAAAAGCGGTGAGATTGAGGTGAACGGCAAGATGGTCAAGACTGCGCCGCTCTCCAGCATGGTCAAGGCCCGGGAAATCGCCCATATCCTTAAGGAGTGGATCCAGAAGGGTGATTTTCTGATAGAAAAACCCATTCAGACCCTGCCTGATAAATAGCAATCCCTGTGGTGAACAATAATCAGCAGGAGCTCATTATTGCCCTTGAGGGGTGGTTTGCTGCAAGGCAGCAGGTTGCTGTCGCTTTTTCAGGAGGGGTTGATAGTTCACTGCTTTTTTTTCTGGGCAGCCGGGTCCTTGGCCGTAATTGCCGGGGCCTCTTTGCTAAGACCCCGCTCATTGCCAGCCATCAGGTGGCTTCTGCCAGGGATTTTGCCCATCAATATAATCTTGCCCTTGAGGAAAGGTTGTTTTCACCCCTTAGGCTCCCTGGTTTTTCTGAAAACAGGAGTGATCGTTGTTATATCTGCAAGAAAGGTCTCTATCAAGATATGAAGGCCTCCCTGGCGCCTGGTTGGCATCTTGCCGACGGCACTAATCTTGATGATGACCCTGATCAACGGCCAGGATTCCAGGCCATCCGTGAACTAGGTGTTGCCACACCGTTTCTGGCATGCAAAATTGGCAAAAAGCAGATACGACAATTAAGCCGCGCCCTCGGTCTTGCCACCTGGGACAAACCAAGTGACTCCTGTCTGGCCACCCGTATCCCAAGGGACACATTCATTACCACGGAAGGGTTGCAGAGGGTAGAGGACGCTGAAGGGGTTCTCCGCTATCTTGGCTTCGAGGGTGTGCGGGCAAACCTCCAGGATGATAACATCCTCCTGACATTTAGGGAGGGTGATTTGGAGAGGGCCACATCCCCTGAAATGCGCAGCAATATTAAAGAAAAAATGGCAAAGCACTGTTTTTCAAAAGTTTTTCTTGATCTTTCTGAGCGACAGGTTATCTTGCCTTGAAATGCTCATAGTACAGGCTATAGCTGAGTTTCACTCAGATAAGTAACACTCTGAAGAAAGCCACCTTGAAAATCACCCCCAAAACGGGTTCAAAATTTTTCTTTTTTTTAATTGTCAAAGTTGATATTTGAAAATATCCATAAAAAACAGATAGTTTTATTTGACAACCACTTCTCGTTTAGTACAATTTCCTACTAACGAGAACATTTACCCCAAATTGTAACGCGAGGAGAAAAGAGAATGAATAAAAGTGAATTGGTAGACAACATGGCTTCTGCTGCAGGTATCAGTAAAGCCGCTGCTGAAAAAGCATTAACTGGTCTTCTTGATTCCATCACCAATGCACTCTCAAGTGGTGACAAAGTAACACTGGTCGGATTTGGAACCTTTTCAACTTCTGACAGGGCTGCCCGTCAGGGACGTAATCCCCAAACCGGTGCCACCATTAAGATTGCAGCCCGCACTGTTGCACGTTTCAAGCCCGGCAGCAAGCTTGCAGACGCCGTTAAATAGTTTTCATTCATGACCTAACCTTCCTGACGTCTATAAAGAAGGTTACAAGTTTGAATATTTTTTCCGTGACTCTTGGTTGAGTCGGGGAGACGGAAAAGTATAAAAAAAGCGTAATGGCGAAATGCCATTACGCTTTTTTTATTTCAAAAAATTTCCCCCCAAAAGGGCTTCCTTGATTTTTTAAAAAAGAACCACTATAGATACAGCCTTACAGGTCGGGATGTGGCTCAGTCTGGTAGAGCACCTGCTTCGGGGGTAGGGGGCCGGAGGTTCAAATCCTCTCATCCCGACCATTTCTTTTATTCATTGTTGTTTTCTCAACCACCCCGGTAATGATTCCGTCGTTAATCCGCACCCTTATCGGGTCACCGCTCTCCACCTGGAGGACGGAGCGGATAATATCCCTATCCCTGGTCATGGCCAGCGCATATCCCCTGCCTAAAACAGATAGGGGGCTTAAGGCGTCCAGGAGGGTGGACTGTTTGGCAAGCCCCTCTTTCCCCCCTTGCAGCCTATCCCTCATCTGCTGAGTGATCTGTCCGCTGAGGGCGGCGCATCGTATTTTTGCCGCTGCAATCTGTCTTTCCGGGTTCTGGTCGGTTAATTTCTGGCGACATAATTCCAGCCGTTTCCCCATGAGATCATTTTTCTTTGTATAGCGATGGATGAGGTTGAGGGTTAGATGATCAACCTTTAGTTTATAGTGGTCGATAATCCTGCGCGGGTCAGTGAGAAGTTTTTCTAGGATTGCCAGGCTATTCTTTTTCCTCTGCAGCGTGTTTGTCAGGGCATATTCCATCCGCTGCCTCACCAGGCCCAGGCCGGTCAGGAGCTGTTTCTTGTCAAAAACAACCTCCTCAGCCGCCGCAGTGGGGGTGGGGGACCTATGGTCTGCGGCAAAATCAGCAATGGTGAAATCCACCTCATGGCCGATTGCCGAGACAAGGGGGAGGTGGGAGGCGTGGATGGCCCGGGCCAGCTGTTCATCGTTAAAGGCCGCCAAATCTTCCAGTGACCCTCCCCCCCTGGTGAGGATGATGATATCAGCCCACCCTCGTTTGTTGGCCACAGCGATCTGAGCGCTTATTTCCCGGGCGGCGCGATCTCCCTGGACAGCTGTGGGAAGAATTTCGACCTCAAGATCGGCAAAACGCTCCAGGGCCTTTTTAAGAAAATCATGCACTGCTGCACCGGTGGGGGATGTAATCAGGCATATTTTCCGGGCAAAGGCGGGCAGCTTCTTTTTTAAATCCTGGGAAAAAAGCCCTTCAGCCAGTAGTTTTTCCTTGAGACGCTCAACGTCCTGCTGGAGGTCGCCGATTCCCTCACTGGCAATATGGTCAACAATAATCTGATATTCGCCGCGCTGCTTGTAGACGGAAATTCGTCCCTTGCAGATGACCTTGGCCCCGTCCACCAGTGGTTTTCCCTGGAAACGTTGCTGGTTCTTGAATAAAACGCAGCGTATCTGGGCCTGGGAATCCTTTAGGGTAAAGTAGAGATGACCAGAGTAGGGACGCCGCACATTGGAGATCTCGCCGCAGATCGCCACAAAGGGAAATTCACCTTCCAGCATCAGGGTTATGGAGCTTGTCAGCTCACTGACCGTCCGGATTTGGCCTGGGACAAAGGGGGGGGAGGGGGGCGTGGGGTCAGAGGGGAACATATTGATTTTTTCTATCTCAGCCTGTATAAGTTCAGGTTTATTTTTGTGAAGGGCAGGTTGCCCTTAAAACGATTTTTACAGTAAATCTAAAAAAGAAAAAAGGACTTCTTGAATGGATGAATCCAACGCCTTTACCAAGAGACATGTTGAGGAAGTAACTGCAGCAAAAAGAACCATCCTTGATGAGCTTAATCTGCCCCCTGCGGTTAAAAAATATATCCAAGACAATGCTCGGTTCCTCCAGGTCTCTTTTGTCCTCATCATCGGTGGTATTTGCGCCTGGAATTATTACAGCTATTATACGGCTACCAATAATGACCGGGCCTCCCAACAGCTCAGCCAGGCCCTGCTCATCACGGACCTAGAGCAAAAAGCCGCCTCACTGGAGAATATATCCACGGAATTTTCAGCCACGGGGTCGGCCATCTGGGCCCAGTTTACCCTGGCTGGCGAGCATATGGGGCAAAAACAGTATAGAGAGGCCATCTCCATCCTCCAGGGGCTTAATGAAGATGTGAATCGTGACAATCCACTGTTCCCCCTTTTGCAGCAATTTTCAGGTGTGGCCTACGAGCTTAGCGGTGAGGTTGATCTCGCCCTCCAACATTATGAAGCCTTGACCTCTTTACCCGGTTTTGCTGCCCTTGGCTATCTTGAGAGTGGACGTATTTACGAGTTGAAAGGCCAAGGGGCCAAAGCCAAGGATTCCTATGAGAAGGCAAACACCAGTAATGATATAAAACCTGAGCAGCGCGCCTGGGTTCAGGAAAAAATTAATACCTTATAGGTGTTTGGCGCCAAGGGCTGAATATTTTTTGGCCCACAGGGGTGGGGCCGGTCGCGACAACTGCTATGGAGATAATTAAAAGCACCGCCGAGATGATTCAGTGGTCAGCCAATAGCCGGGCTGAGGCAAAGACCATTGCCCTGGTACCCACCATGGGTTTTTTCCATGAAGGTCATCTCTCCCTGATGAGGAGGGCCGCCAAGGTGGCTGACCGGGTGGTTGTTTCCCTCTTTGTTAATCCCACCCAGTTTGCTCCTGGTGAAGATCTGGGTTCCTATCCGCGCTCCTTTGAGCTGGATGCGGCCAGGGCCCAGGGGGTTGGGGTGACGGCCCTTTTTTGTCCTGATCCGGACGAGATGTACCCCCCAGGTTTCCGGACCACTGTGGCAGTTGCCGAGATCACCAAAAAACTCTGCGGCAAGAGTCGGCCCCATCATTTTTCTGGTGTCACCACCGTGGTAAATAAGCTTTTTAATCTCGTCCAGCCCAATTTTGCCATCTTTGGGGAAAAGGATTTTCAACAGCTGGCCGTTATCCGTCGTATGGTTGCGGATCTTCATATGCCGGTGGAGATTATGGGTCACGCCATTGTCCGCGAAAAGGATGGTCTGGCCATGAGTTCCCGCAACTCATATCTCAATGAAGAAGAGCGGCGCCAGGCCCTTTGTCTGTGGCGCAGCCTGCAAGAGGCGCGGCAGCATGTTCTGGCGGGAGAGAGAGGGTGTGCGAAAATTGAGAAGATTGTTCATGATGTCATTAATAACCATGGCCATTGCCATATAGATTATATTGAAATTATAGATAAGGATACCTTAGAGAGCAGTGCGAGGATTGATAGCGATGTTATCCTTGCCTTGGCAGTTCGCATCGGCAAAACCAGGCTTATTGATAATGGTCGCCTGCTCCACGGAGAAGATAATGCTTAGAAATATGTTGAAGTCGAAAATTCACAAGGCCACTGTCACCCAGTCAGACCTGATGTATGAAGGCAGCCTCACCATTGACAGTGATTTGATGAGAGAGGTGGGCATCCTGCCCTATGAGAAGATCAAGGTATACAATATAAATAACGGTGAACGCCTTGATACCTACGCCATTGAGGGGGAAGCCGGTTCCGGTGTTATTGGCCTGAACGGGGCAGCGGCAAGGAAGGGGATGGTTGGCGATCTTATTATTATCGTCTCCTATGCCATCTACCATAATGATGACCTGGTGGATTTTGAGCCCAAGGTCGTGGTCCTTGATGAAAAAAACAGGGTCAAAGACGTTATTGACTGCGCATTTAGCAGTAGTCAGATCGTCAAAGACCATTTTTCATAAATGCTTCTTATTACAGCCGCCACTGCCCGGGAAATTGCCCCCCTGCAGGATCAATTTGCAGGTAGCAGGGAGATTGGTTTTCTGATAACCGGGATCGGTCTTGTTGATACGGCTCACTCCCTCACCGCCTTTCTTGAGCGCCAGGGAGGTGCTGTCAGCTCTGTGATGAATATTGGCGTTGGCGGGGCCTTTACCGGTGGCAAGGTCAAGACTCTCGATCTTTGTCTCGCCTCCTCAGAGGTCATTGGTGATATGGCGATCTGCCTTGAGGATCGTCTCGCCTCCCTGGGCTCCCCGGAGCTTGTTTTGCATCAATTCTTCCCCTGTCAGGGGAAATTGCTGGGTCAGTTTCAAAAATGGTGTGCTGAGACCGGCCAGGAGGTCCATTTTGGCCCCTTTGTTTCGGTAAATTGCGTCAGCGCCACCCAAAAACGCGGTGACATGCTGGCCACCACCTATGGCGCCATAAGCGAAAATATGGAGGGGGCTGCAGTGGCCCGTGTCTGCCAGGGTTATGGTGTTGACTGGCTTGAGCTCCGTGCCATGAGCAATATGGTCGAGGACCGTGACACCTCCGCCTGGCGTCTCAATGAGGCTATTGTCAAATGTTCCAGGCTCACCGAGCAATTTTTAACTGATTATTTGCGCTGACATTATCTGTGGGTACCTTGAAAAATTAGGATTTTCGTTCAAGATCCAGGCATGCGAGAAAATTTACCGCAGGCATATAGATGATATCGGAGTCTCCACTTCGTTACGCTTACCTCCGAGGATAAATTTTCGAGCATAACGCAGAGATTGGACGAAAAGACAATTTTTCAAGGTGGCCCTATGCTATCCCTAGGTTTTTCTCCCTGCCCCAATGACACCTTTATATTTCATGCCATGACCCATGGTCTTGTTGGCAGGGAGGGCCTGCTCTTTGCTGAGCCCCTTCTCGCTGATGTTGAGACCCTGAACAAATGGGCATTGGCTGGTAAACTGGACGTAACAAAGCTCTCCTTCCATGCCTTGGGGCACGTCCTTGATGACTATGTCCTACTCGATTCAGGCAGTGCCCTGGGCAGGGGGTGTGGACCGCTTCTGGTCAGCCGCCAAGGTGCCCAAATGGATTTAGCCAGGGCGACAATCGCCATCCCCGGTCAATACACCACCGCCGCAATGCTGCTGCAACTCTATGCCCCTGGCCAGGTCAAGACAAGGGTTATGGCTTTTGACCAGATTATGGACGCTGTTGCCCGGGGTGAGGTGGATGGTGGTGTTATAATCCACGAGAGCAGGTTTACCTACCAGGAGCATGGCCTCGCCTGTGTCCAGGACCTGGGCGGCTGGTGGGAGGAGAGCACCAATCAGCCGATTCCCTTGGGCGGAATTGCCGCCAAACGCTCCTTGGGGCCTGAAAAGATCAGCCTGATCGAAAATCTTATCAGGGACAGTGTCAGATACGCCTTTAACTCCCCTGGGGCAAGCCGTGAATTTATCAAGAAGCACTCCCAGGAAATGGAGACCAAAATCATCAGCAGTCACATAGATCTCTATGTAAATAACTTTTCTGAGTCTCTAGGGGATGAAGGCCACAGGGCCGTCGATTTTTTCCTTGGTCTCGGTCGTGAAAAAGGTCTGTTCAGGTGAGGCAATTTCCACGCTGAGAATCATTCTTAAAACTAGCCTTTTACTTTAAGGGGCAGTAAAAAGAACTGTCTTGACAATTTTCCAGCGACTTATATATTGTTTCTTCTTTGGATAAATACGTGATGAAAATATACGGTTTATGCGTTTAGAAAAAATATCAAATTATTTGTAATTCCCGAAAATCTCTCATGGCTGATTTGACAAAGGTCATGAAACAACAGTGGGACCAGTTCTATGAAGATGACAGGCACCCAGGCATTCATGCAATGTCTTGAGGAAGAAAATGTTAAAACAATTTTCGGCTTCCCTGGCGGATCAGTTATTGATCTCTATGATACCATTCTCCAGCAGGACAAGATCCACCATGTTCTTGTTCGCCATGAGCAGGGTGCGGTACATGCCGCTGATGCCTATGCCCGCGTAACCGGTACGGTGGGCGTTGCCCTGGTCACCTCCGGCCCTGGCGCCACGAATGCGGTTACGGGTATAGCCACTGCCTATCTTGATTCCATCCCCATTGTTGTCTTTTCTGGCCAGGTTCCAACGGCCCTGATTGGTAATGATGCCTTCCAGGAGGTTGATATCGTCGGTATCACCCGGCCCTGTACCAAGCATAATTATCTCGTTAAGGACGCCAAGGATCTGGTCCCCACCATCCGCGAGGCCTTTCATGTGGCACGCAGTGGTCGTCCTGGCCCTGTGCTTATTGACCTGCCTAAGGATGTGATGGCCTCGATGATCAACTTCCCGGCCAAGAAGTCGGTGAAGATGCGCACCTATAACCCCACATATGAGCCCCATCCCGGTCAGATTGACAAGGCGTGTAAGGCCATCCTTAAGGCCAAGCAGCCGGTCCTCTACATAGGTGGCGGTGTCATTTTAGGTGACGCCCATAAGGAGCTCACCGACTTTGCCCATAAACTCAATATCCCGGTGACCATGACCCTCATGGGACTTGGCGGTTTCCCTGGCACTGATCCGCAGTCCCTGGGAATGCTCGGTATGCATGGCACCTATTTTGCCAATATGGCGGTGGCCAAATCTGACGTGCTCATCGCCGTAGGGGCCCGTTTTGATGATCGTGTTACCGGCCGTGTTGATGCCTTTGCACCCAATGCCAAGATCATCCATGTTGATATCGATCCCACCTCCATCAGTAAAAACGTTGAGGTTGATATCCCCATTGTTGCCGGCTGTAAAGAGGCCATGGCCCAGATGAATAAATGGGTCGATGGTTGTGGCGCTGATCTGGAGGCTGAGAGAGCAAAACTTGGCCCTTGGCATGACCAGATCAATGACTGGAAGAACAAACATCCCCTTAGTTACGTTGAAGAGCCTGACATTATCAAACCACAGTTTGTTATCGAGAAGCTGGATGAACTTACCAAGGGTGAGGCCATTATCACCACCGAGGTTGGCCAGCACCAGATGTGGGCTGCCCAGTTCTATCATTTTAACAACCCACGGACCCTAATCACCTCAGGTGGCCTTGGCACCATGGGTTACGGCTTACCTGCCGCCATTGGTGCCCAGATGGCGGCACCAGGCCGCATTGTTATTGATGTCGCCGGCGACGGTTCCATGCAGATGAATATTCAGGAGCTTGCCACTGCCATGCAGGAGAAGCTGCCCGTTAAGATTGCCCTGCTGAACAATAATTACCTGGGTATGGTTCGCCAGTGGCAGGAACTCTTCTATGATAAACGCTACTCGGCTACCCCCATGGAGGTCCAGCCCGATTTTGTTAAGGTTGCTGAGGCCTATGGGGCCGTTGGTCTACGCGCCACCAAACCCAGCGAGGTAGAGCCGGTTATCAAGGAGGCCCTGGCCACAGATACCCTGGTACTGATGGATTTTGTCATCGCGCGCGAAGAGGGCGTGTTCCCCATGGTTCCAGCTGGCAAGGCCACCACTGACATGCTGCTGGTATAAGGGAGCAGTTGGTAGGTTATCATGGCAACCATGTGAAGAAGGGTTCTGTGCCTCAAAAGGGCATAGGGCCTTCTCCCCACCCACAATGTCCCTGGTGGACGTTGAAGTAAGAAGTAAGAGATAAGGGATTCCCGATGAAACATACAATTTCTGTACTACTGCAAAACAAACCAGGCGTTCTCTCCAGGGTTACCGGCCTTTTTTCCGGCCGTGGGTTTAATATTGAAAGCCTTTCTGTTGCTGAGACCATTGAGGCCGGTGTCTCCTGCCTCACCCTGGTGACCAGCGGTGATGATGCCATTATTGAGCAGATTACCAAACAGCTCCATAAGCTCATTGATATTATCAAGGTTACGGATATCTCCGAGTCAGAGTATGTTGAGCGTGAAATGGCCCTTATCCGGGTCAAGGCTGAGGCCGCCACCCGGGCAGAGGTGCTGCGGATTACTGATATCTTCAGGGCCCGTGTCGTTGATGTGAGCCCCAGGAGCTATGCCATTGAAGTCACCGGCACCAGGGACAAGATTAAGGCGGTGACCGAACTGCTGAAGCCAATTGGTATCCAGGAAATAGTCCGTACCGGTACCATTGCCATGACCAGGGCCTCAAAAAAAATATAAGTGCTCTGTGAAAGAGTACTCCTGGTATCTTGCTCCACCTGTTGGTTGTTTGTCATTGACTGGTGAGATGATCTTGAACTGGTATCCTTATTTTAGTAGGGGTACCAGTTTCTTTATATGGGCCCCCATTTTTTAGAGGGTCAAACCACCACTAAGGCTGTTATTTTTTCAAACCTGGTTGATATCCCATGAAGAAACCGCACATACCAGTCGCCCTGGAAGGGATTCCCTTTATTGCCGCTGGGGCATTTATTACCTTAGTTCTGGCGATCCTCCAGTATCCCATTGCCACCCTGGTTGCCGGACTTCTTACCCTGTTTGAACTCTACTTTTTCCGCGATCCGGAACGGGTATCACCCTCAGACAGCGATGCCCTGATATCCCCAGCCGACGGTAAGGTGATTCTGGTGGAAAAGGTGTTTGATGATCGCTTTATCAATGACCATGTCTATAAGGTGTCGATCTTCATGAATGTCTTTAATGTTCATGTCAATCGTATCCCCTTTCCCGGCAAGGTCGAGAATGTCCTGTATTCACCAGGGAAATTTTACTCGGCTGATTCAGATAAGGGCGGTCTGGAAAACGAGTATTGCACGGTGGTGCTGGAGACGGAACAGGGCCAGCGCTATGCTGTCTCCCAGATAGCCGGCCTCATAGCACGGCGTATTGTCTGTTGGGCGGAAAAGGACGATGGTTTTGAACGGGGCCAACGTTTTGGCCTTATTCGTTTCGGTTCACGGGTGGATCTCTATCTGCCCTTGAAAACCAATGTAGAGGTTACCCTTGGCCAAAAAGTAAGGGCGGGTGAAACGGTTATTGGCTATTTAGGTTGATTTTGTCTGGAAACAGGTGTTTGAATAGGTATTAATTCACAACGCCTGTAAAGACGGTCTTAATATATCCTTATCGGATCAGAGTTTTTGTATGGAAAAGAGTAACGACATAAAGAAGAATCCACCCCATGGCACGGTGTATATTCTTCCAAATCTCATCACGACATTTAGCCTTTTTTCCGGTTTCTACTCCATTGTTTCGTCCATTAACGACAAGTTTATGCATGCGGCCATTGCAATTTTAATCGCTGCTATCTTTGACACCCTGGATGGCAGGGTTGCCCGGATGACCGGTACCACCAGTAAGTTTGGAGAGGAGTATGATTCCCTTTCTGATCTGATTTCCTTTGGCGCTGCCCCGGCCCTTCTCGCCTACCTGTGGCTGCTTCAACCCTATGGCCGTTACGGCTGGATTGCAGCATTTTTGTATGTTGCGACCACGGCCCTGCGCCTGGCCCGTTTCAATAGCCAGATCGAAGAAACACCAAAGAATGTCTTTATTGGTTTGCCCTGTCCGGCCGCTGCGGCGATGATCGCCACCACCGTACTCTTCTGCGGTTTTATCTGTTCGGTACAGTCTGAATATTTAAATATTGTTATGCTCTTTGCCGTCTATTTCCTGTCGTATCTGATGGTTTCAACCCACCAGTACACCAGTTTTAAGCAGATATCAAAACCCAACACCTTCCAGTTCATGGTGGGTACGGTCTTGTTTTTCATTATTATTGCAACAGAACCGCAAATCACACTCTTTCTCCTCTTTGTCGGCTACATCCTATCCGCGCCCCTTGCGGGGGCCTATCGAGTATTAACCAGACAAAAAAAAAGAGAGAAAAAAACAGTGGCACCCTAGGGTGAGTTTTTATTCTCATAAAGAATGAGTGACACGACTATGAATGCTGTGAATAAGGATCAGATAATCATATTTGATACCACCCTGCGTGATGGCGAGCAGTCTCCCGGGGCAACCATGAATATGCAGGAAAAATTCAGGTTGGCCCAGCAGTTGGTCAAGATGCGGGTGGATGTTATTGAGGCAGGATTCCCCATTGCCTCTGCTGGTGATTTTGACTGTGTAAAGAATATCGCCGACAACCTCAAGGATGTCCAGATAGCCGGACTGGCCCGGGCCAATGTCAAGGATATTGATACGGCCTGGCAGGCCCTGAAAAAAGGGTTTAACCCCCGCATCCACACCTTCCTTGCCACCTCTGATATCCATCTGAAGCATAAGCTGAAGATGTCCAGGGATCAGGTGCTGGAGCTTGCCGTTTCCTCGGTAAGGCATGCTGCCAAGTATACATCTAATGTGGAATTCTCAGCCGAAGACGCCACCCGCAGTGACCTTGATTTTGTCTGCCAGGTGTTTTCGGCGGTGATAGATGCAGGTGCCACCACCCTCAATTTTCCGGATACCACCGGCTATGCCATGCCGGATGAGTTTGCCGCTCAAATCCGCTATCTGATCGATAATATCCCCAACATCGATAGGGCTGTGCTCAGTGTGCATTGCCATAACGACCTGGGGGTGGCCGTGGCCAACTCCTTGGCTGCCATCAAGGCTGGTGTGCGTCAGGTGGAATCCACCATCAATGGTATTGGTGAGCGGGCCGGCAATACGGCCATGGAAGAGCTGGTTATGGCCATCCGCACCAGACCTGATCAGCATGATGTCATAACCAACATCGTCACCGAACAGATTCATCCCTCCAGCCGAATGGTGAGCACCATTACCGGCATGGTGGTTCAGCCCAATAAGGCCATTGTCGGTGCCAATGCCTTTGCCCATGAATCGGGTATTCATCAGGACGGAATGTTGAAGGAACGCACCACCTATGAGATTATGAATCCTGCTGATGTGGGTCTGGCCGCCGGGAATCTTGTCCTGGGTAAACATTCCGGTCGCCATGCCCTGAAGGATCGTATCTC
>JAUVQZ010000171.1 GCA_030597865.1 Pseudomonadota bacterium
GGTTACGTGACGACCGGGATGGATGGAGACATTGGGGGCATTATCGGCGAGCAGATTGGCAACACGCATGATCTGATCGGCAGGAACATCACAGGTCTTGGCGGTCTTTTCAATGGACCAGCCGGAGATGGCCTCTTTAAACTCGTCAAAACCGACACCATGGTTCTCGATAAAGGCCTTGTTATGCTTACCTCGCTTGATGATGTAGTTCATCATACCGAGCATAAGGGCGGTATCAGTACCAGGCTTAACAGCTACCCACTCATCAGCCTTGGCAGCAGAGGCGGAAAAACGGGGGTCAACGATGACCAGCTTGGCGCCATTCTCCAGACCTTTCAAATAACGCTTGAGATGGGAGACATGGACGTTCTCACCAAAATGACCACCCAGGGCGAAGATGACCTTGGCATTGGCCATATCAACATTCTCACCCGGAGGGGTGCCAATGGTGTTCAAAAAGGCGGTGTCACGGACACCACGACACTGGAAGAAGGAGGCCTCACTAATATTAGGGGTACCCACCGTCTTCTCAAGGAAATGCAGGGGATATTTGGCTGAGGCGCCATGGGGGAACATACAGATACCCTTAGCGCCATACTTCTTCTCTGTGGCCTTGAGCTTTTGGGCACAGGTATCAAGGGCCTCTTCCCAGGAAATTCTCTTCCACTTGGGAGCGCCGCGCTTACCCACATTTTTCATGGGGTATTTGAGACGATCCTTATCGTAGAGGAGCTGGACACCGGCATTACCGCGGGCACAGATGGATTCGCCGTTGTCGATTGACTTGGGGTTACCCTCAAGCTTCATAAGCTTGTTGTCGCGGACCTTGCCGACAAGCTGACAGCGCCAGAAGCACATCTCACAGATACCGCCCACTGCTGTCTTATCAGCCATGGTACCGGATGCTGTAAATGGCGACTTGGCAATGCCGGCCTCTGCAGTGGCAACTTTTGCCAGCGGCACAGAGGCTGCTGCAAGCGAAGCGGTTTGCAGAAATTTACGCCTTGTTAAGTTGAAAGCCATATTCTCTTACCTCCCTCAGGTTTTTATTATTTGAAACAGTAAGTTTCAAAAAAATATGCTTTTTATACTCTTATTTTAAGCGGCCTGGTCTGGGCCCGCTTCGGTCTCATCTTTTGTGAAAAAATCGATAACTTCGACAACTGATCTAATATAGGGGACCTTGGCCTCTTTAGCAACGAGGTCCCGAAAGGTGTCAAACCAGGGCCGGAAATATATACGTAGAAACTCCTCGCTGCTGCCCTCCTCTTCATCCTCAAGCAGGGCCATGAAATCAAGCTCGGTGACAAGATGGTCAGGGAATTCCGTGGTGGTTGTATCAAAACCTTTCTTGCGGAAATAGTCGCGGGTCTTATCCGCGGTGGTGCTGTTTAAGGTGCCGTCCATATAGATGGAGGCATAGGGCGGGGCAATCACATGGGGCACCCCGTTGATAAAGAGCCGGGTGTGATCGACCTGAATCTCCTCAAGGATTTCGTCGGTCATCTTGCCTGGCAGGTCATTTTTATGATCATGCCACTGAAGTTGCACAAGGAGTTCTTTAAATACGGAAATAAAGTCATCATTGAACCATGAGGACTCTGGATAGCGCATGGTCTGCGCCAGGAAACGATAGATTTCTGCAAGCCTGACAGGCCCGTCTGTTGCTGACATATGATACCGTGGTTGGCAGAATATTTAGGGGGGCTACCAATGAACAACTTCAAGGGGAAAAAATAGGTAGCAGGTAATCAGGTTAGTTTACATAATCATTAACAAACTGGAGGACGAGGACGGAATATCCCTTACAACCCCAGGTTCTTCTTCTATTATTTTGTAAAGGAATTTCATTAACACAGGTTGCCAGCAGGGGAAATGTGGCAAATTGTCGCATTGCCTTGTTTTCCCCTTTTTTTTCAAGAACATTTGCAGGATGATTCTGAAATACTTGGCAGAGATGAGGTCAATGTGATAGATATTTTGATTAAATATAGCCCCCTTCATTAATGATAAAATCCCTATGCAACCTACCCTCTTCAGCAGCCTGGACCCCCAGAAAAACATCAATGACACCCGGCGCATAGGCCTTCTCTGGCTGGTAAACTTACGCTGGTGGGCCGTGGCCGGCCAACTTCTTACCATTATCATTGGTGCCTTTTTTTTTAACTTAACCCTGCCCATCCTGGCGATCAGCGCCGTGATTTCCACCGAGCTTATTAGCAATACAGTCCTTGCCCTTCGCCTCCGCAACCACCACTCCCCCCCCTCCAAACACATCCTGCCCCTCACCCTGTATGGTGACATCATCCTGCTGACGAGCCTGCTTTTTATGACCGGCGGCACCATGAACCCCTTCACCTTTATCTATCTGGTCCATATCACCCTTGGCGCCATCCTGTTGCCCTCCTTGCTTGCCTGGGGCCTCACCAGCTCGACAATTATCTTCTATGGCGCCATGTTTCTACCCTCGCTTCTTGATCAGGGTATGAACATGGCAGGCCAACAGATCCAGCAGGTCTGCCTGGATGATCTGGGCATGGATCTCCACCTCCAGGGCATGTGGTTTGCCTATGCAACCAGCGCCATTCTGATCACCTTTTTCGCCTCGCGCATCCAGCAATCCCTCCGCGAATACCACCATACCATTGCCAAGCTCCGTCAAGACAAGCTGGTCAATGACAAGCTCAGTGCCCTGGCCACCCTGGCAGCCGGCGCAGCCCATGAACTCTCCACCCCCCTGGCCACCATTGGCCTGGCATCTGGAGAGATGGTCTATAGCTGTAAAAATGGCTTTTATGACGACAGTTTACTGGAGGACGCCGAGCTGATCAGGCAGCAGACCAACCGCTGCAAAGACATCCTTTTTCAGATGTCTGCCGACGCAGGCGCTATTCAAGGGGAAAAACATACCCCCAGCACCATTGATGACCTTATAGCCAATGTCCTGGATATACTTGGTGACATCCCCCAAAGGCTTATTGTCCGCAATATGCTGGCCAGCACAACCTTACACATCCCGCCCAACGCCTTTTCCTGGGCCTTGAAGGGACTCCTTTCAAATGCTGCTGACGCCAGCCCCCCTGACAGTAAAATCATCTTTGAGTGCACGGAAGAGGGGGAGTATATTTACTTTACTGTAATTGACCATGGGTGTGGTATGATTGAAGAAATTGCTTCTCAAGCCCCGGATCCCTTCTTCACCACAAAACCCGTTGGCAAGGGCATGGGGCTGGGGCTTTTTTTGGCAAAATCCTTGGCAACCCAGCTTGGAGGCTCCCTGAAGATCCACTCCCAGCAAGGCCAGGGAACTACTGCCACCATGTCTGTTAAGAAATCATTAATCAGCCAGCCAACCACCGATACTGAGAGTTAAAGAGCGATGCCAACCATTCTACTTGTTGACGATGAAGACATCTTCCGGAACCGCTTGGCCAAGGCCCTTGAACGCCGCGGCTTTACTGTGGAAACAGCAAGCAACTACATCGGGGCTGTGGAGACCATTGCCCGCCATAAACCAGACTACGCCATTGTTGATCTAAAGATGGAGGGCAAATCAGGTCTTGAGGTCATCCGTACCGGTATTCGTCATCACCCCACCCTAAAGGCCGTGGTTTTGACCGGCTATGGATCCATTGCCACGGCCACCAAGGCCATCAAGCTCGGGGCCATTGGCTATCTGACAAAACCCGCTGAGGTGGAAGATATTATTTCCGCCTTTGAATCCGAACCATTGAGCGACCTTGAAGATGACAGCATCAGGGCCCCATCCCTGGCCAGGGTTGAGTGGGAACATATCAGCCGGGTTTTAAACGACTGCAATAATAATATCTCCCAGGCCGCCAAAAAGCTGGGCATCCATCGCCGCACCCTGCAGCGCAAGCTCCAGAAATTCCCCCCAACACTCTAGTACGGCTCTTTACCCTCTACCATTTTTTCACCACAGAGAACACAGAGTTCACAGAGTTCACAGAGGGATTAAAGCTTGAAACGACGGCATCGGCGAGTCTCCGGCGTTGAAGTTAATCAGCAGTCCCGTCTTGACCTGAGTGATCTTCATTTATGTGCAATTGAGTCTTGTGAATTCCTCTGTACCCCTCAAGGGGGGGTAATGAAAAGAATGTCTCTGTGGTGAGTATCCCACGTCACGTCCCCATATAAAAAAAATCGGATACCTCCTGAGATCCCCAAAGCCAACCTAGCCCTCCCCCCCCATGACCATGTACAGGATATAATGATAGGAGGAGAGTGCGATATGGACTGCCAATGCCGCCACTGAAACAGCCACAAGTTTCTGTTGCAGATTTGCCACGGTTGCAGAGAGGGAGGCCTTGGCCTGGCACGGCTGAATGAGCATGGGCGTCACGCCGCAGAAGACCGCTAGAAAAAGTGGCAGATAGATCAGAAAACCGATGTAACCATACTCACCCTTCAACATGCAAAAGGGGCAATTATGAAAGGGCATGGCATAGATGTATGACGAGAACACGGTAATAAGGGTATGTAAGGCCTGAACAAAGAACAGGGCCATGGCAATGCCGTGGATCAGATAAAGGCTGAGCCTTTGCCACCACCAGGCAAGAAGACCGCTGACAAGGAGAAACGCCGCCCAGCCGTAATAGAGGATCAAGCTGTGCTGCTCGCCCTGGCCACCGAGAAGATTCTGAATCGTCCCCCCCTGCCCTTCATCAAAGATAACAGCGCAGCAGGAGGTGATAATATCCGGCTCCAATCCCCCCAAATACAAAACCAGCAGGGCTGTGTCGGCCAGCAGCAGGGGAAGAAGGAGGAGCAGGATAATATATTTTATTCGTACTAAAGGGTACTCCGCATTACTGATATCAAGCTGGTGAAGGACAATCCACAGCCCATAGAAAAACACGCCAACAATCTTGACAATGAGCAGGGGAAGGCCATAGTCGTTGGCCAGCAACGAGCCGGTGGCGCACATGGCCCCGGCCAGCATCTGGGCGAAATGATCCGCAGCCAGGACATAGAGCAGCAGCGACACAATCTGAAAACAGAGGCCGTACTGGACAAGGGTCGACGACAGCCACATCTCTGATTCAAGCTCAATCTGACCCTGGCTGTCAGCAGCCGGGTCCCAGAGGCGAATGACCCTGACCGCGGTTTTACAGGCCACCGCAATCAAGAAGATACTGAGGCCGCCCAGCAGGCACAGGGCCAGGCTCCAGGGATTAAGAAACATCCTGGCTCACCCTGCCATGGTGCACCGCATAGGTCATATCCACGCCACCATCCTCCGTGACCAGGGGATCATGGGAGGCAATGATAATGGTCTTGCCCTCCCCCTTCAACTCCACCATGCTGTGCAAAAAATCCCTACTGAGCTTACTGTCGAGATGGGCGGTGGGCTCATCGGCAATAATAACAGGGGGGTCATTGATCAAGGCCCTGGCAATGGCAACCCTCTGCAATTCGCCGCCGGAGATCTCACCGGCTGGAAAATCTCTGCGGTGATCAATGCCATAGCGCTCAAGGAGAGGGCCGGCCATGGCCCGCCGCTTCGAGGGCGAAATCCCCAAGGGCATGAGGGGCAGAACAATGTTTTCCAGGACTGAAAGTTTGGGCAGGATGTTGAAATGCTGGAAGATAAAGCCGATGGTCTGGCGGCGGTGGATGGTCAAAAAACGATCAGGGAGCCGGGCCAACTGCTTGCCGGCAATAACGGCCCTGCCGCTGGTGGGGGGGTAAATACAACCGATGATCGACAGCAGGGTCGATTTACCGGAGCCACTGGGCCCCTTCAGACAGACCATGGATCCCTGTTCAACCGTGACATTGACCCGGTCCAGGGCCCTCACCTCATTGACCCGGCCCTGGTTATAAATCTTGATAATATCTGCCAACTCAACCAACATCACATCACCCTCGCAAGGCAGAATCAGTGGCAACTGAGGCACAGCGCCAGGCCGGAATAACAGTGGCTGCCAAATAGGGCAACACGGACAGGGCAAAGAGCAGCAAAAGATCTGTGCCAGCCACAGCCGGGGTAAAACTTAAATCGGGCCGCAACACGGACCAGCCCATCATCACCGAACGAAAGAGCTGGGCCTGAAAATAGCCGATATGGATATAGGCCAGAATTGTCCCACAGGCAAAGGCGGCCAGGGCCATAACTAAACTCTCCCAAAAGCGAACCATAAGGACATCCGGGGTTTGCCAGCCCAGAATTTTCAAGATCGAAATTTCCCGGCGCTCTTCGGGTGACATACCGGATGCCTTA
>JAUVQZ010000242.1 GCA_030597865.1 Pseudomonadota bacterium
AATATGAGAATATGAGAATATGAGAATATGAGAATATGAGAAGTTGAGAAGGTAAGAAGAAGGAAGGGGTTCCTCATTAAGTAAACTACCTTCTTCACATATTCTTATTTCTCAGCTTCACAACTTCTCCTAAATGCTAATCGTCCCCGACTCACCAGCAACCACCTCACCAATGATAGCCGTCCCGTATGGATAGCCACTGGCTGCTATTTTATGCTGGATTTCCCTGATATTCTCCTCGGATGCAGCGATAAGCAGTCCGCCCGATGTCTGGGGATCAGCCAGGATGAGCTCCATGGCATCTCCCTGGGCCAGGGAACTTTTTAGACATTTTCGATAGAAGTTCAGATTTTTATGTCCCCCCTCCGGGATGATGCCCATATTGGCAAAATCCACGGTCTGGGGAAGGAGCGGGATGGCAGCCAGATCGAGATGGATGGCAACCTTACTGGCACTGGCCATCTCCTGGGCATGGCCAAGGAGGCCGAAGCCGGTGATATCGGTGGCCCCATGGGCCAGGCCGACCATGGCCTCGCCCCCTGCCTTGTTGAGACAGGCCATGCAGGCAGTGATCTCCTTCTCCAGCTCCTCGTCAGCCAGGCCACCCTTGATGGCGGTGGACAGAATACCAGTACCAATGGGCTTGGTGAGCAGGAGCCGGTCACCCGGCCTGGCCCCTGAGTTGAGCATCACCTGATCGGGATGGACAACGCCGGTGACCGAGAGGCCATACTTGGTTTCAGCGTCCTCCACAGAGTGACCACCCACCAGCAGGGCGCCGGCCTCGCGAATCTTATCAAGGCCGCCGGCCAGGATCTCCTTGAGGATCTCCTTATCCAGGTCGTTAATGGGAAAACAGACAATATTCATGGCAAGAATAGGCCTGCCACCCATGGCATAGACGTCACTCAGCGAATTGGCCGCCGCAATCTGGCCGAAATTATAGGGATCATCAACAATGGGCGTGAAAAAATCAACGGTCTGGATGAGGGCGCTGTCGTCATTTAAACGATAGACCCCGGCATCGTCATAGCCGCTGGCACCAACAATGAGATTAGGATCTGTGGGCATGTCCAGGCCACAGAGGATATTGTCCAGGTCCCCTGGACTTATTTTTGCCGCTCACCCTGAGGCTTTAACGGTCTGGGTCAGTTTGATCATGTTTTTTTGTTTGATATGCTGCTCATTTTTTGCCACGGAATCCACGGAACTACATGCCATTGCACCGCCTAGGACAGGAAATAAGAAGTTGAGAAGTAAGAATTTATGAAGAAGGCGCCCCGCAGGAGATAAGCGCAGACTTCGAGTGCCCTTGTAGTGCGCCCTGGAAGAAGTGCCCTTGTGGCATACTTCTCTTAATGAAGACCCCTTCCTTCTTCTTATTTCTCAGATTCTTATTTCACAACTTCTTCCTCAATTTAAATCCGCACTGAACTCATCCTCGTCCTTCTGATCGCGGGTGAGCAGTTCATGGACGGCATCGGCACAGGGCTTATCTTTGTATAACACCTGGTACATCTGCTCTAAAATAGGCATATCCACCCCTTCCCGGCAGGCCAGATCCCAGGCAGAGCGGGTCGTCTTGACCCCCTCGGCCACCATCTCCATCTCCGCCAGAATGGCGGTGAGGGTTTGGCCCTGGCCCAGCTTGATACCCACGGTGCGATTCCGCGACAGATCACCGGTGCAGGTCAGCACCAGGTCGCCCAAGCCACCGAGACCGGCAAAGGTCAGGGGGGAGGCCCCCATCTTTACGCCCAGGCGGGTAATCTCGGCCAGGCCCCGGGTAATGAGCGCCGCCCTGGTATTGGTGCCGTAACCGGCGCCATCAGAGATACCGGCCGCTATGGCTATGGGATTTTTCAGGGCGCCACCCAGCTCAAGACCAATGAGGTCGGTGGAGGTGTAGACCCGGAAGCGATCCGTGAAGAAGATATGCTGGATGGCCTGGGCCGTCTCCTTATCCTGGGCGGCAACACTGACGGCCGTGGGAATGCGCCGGGCCACCTCCTTGGCAAAGCTGGGCCCGGCCAAAACGCCGAGCCGGCCTATTTTTCCGGCCCTTTCAAGCTCTTCGCCCATCACCTGGGTCATGGTGAGCAGGGAGTCGTTTTCAATACCCTTGGTGGCAGAGATGATAATGGCCTCGCCGGTCATCTTGGCAAGCACCTGGCGAAACACCTGGCGGGTAACGTGGGAGGGCACCACCATGAGGATCACCGGTTTACCGGCCACGGTCTCTCTGAGGTCGTGGCCGGCTGTGAGGGTATCGGCCAGGGCAAAGCCGGGCAGATATTTGCTGTTCTGCCGCTCAGCCTGAATGGCCTCGACATGCAGATGGTCATGGCCCCAGAGGGCAACCCGGTGGCCCTTGTCGCTCAGGAGCTTGGCCAGGGCCGTACCCCAACTGCCAGCCCCGATTACGGCTATGTCTTGGTAATCACTCATCATGGCAAGACTGTACTGTATTTGCTTGCAAGTGTGAAGTTGAGAAGTTGAGAAATAAGAGGTAAGAAGGGAAAAACAAGTGGCTTCCTTTTACTCAAATTCTTTGTCAACCTTACCCATGCATCCACTCCCCGAACTTCTGGCCCCGGCCGGTAGCCTTGAAAAACTGAAAACCGCCATCCATTACGGCGCCGATGCCGTCTATTTGGGTGGCAAGGCCTTTGGCCTGCGGGCCAAGGCCGTCAATTTTGATACTGATGAGCTGGCCCAGGCCGTCCGCTTTGCCCAGCGAGAAATCCATGATCAGGATAACGTTCGCTGATTGTCTCGATGATTGCGGCCTCGGCTGCGAGATCGACCTGGGTCACGAATTCATTCCGTGCCTTGGTATGCATTTGCAGCTGATGGACCCTGTTCAGCTGGCGAAAAGCGGTGTCACCGCCTTTTCGGGCAGCCTTGATGGCCGTATTGAGTAGTGCCTGCATGGGAGTCGGGTGAGGAGGTCGCAATGGGTGCAGGGCGGTATTGTACGGTGTCGTCCCGGCCCAAGGTAGAATAAAGGCCGAATTAGCCAGCCATCACCCGTCACCATACGCATCGTGTCCGCGCCTCCCGTTCAATTCGTCCTGTTCGAGCCGTCGCACCCTGGAAATATCGGGGCGGCAGCGCGGGCCATGAAAACCATGGGTTTCAAGGATCTGGTGCTCGTGAATCCGGCCGGCCAGATTGACGCAGAGGCGCGCGCCCGGTCTTCGGGGGCGCTCGATGTGCTCGTGGCCGCCCGCATCGTCGACACGCTCGACGATGCGATCCGGGATTGCGGGCTCGTCGTCGGTGCGAGCGCGCGTCGCCGCCGCCTGAGTTCGCCCGAATTGGACCCGCAAGAATGTGCCGCGGCGGTCATCGAAAACAGCCGCGCCAAACCCGTCGCCCTCGTTTTTGGCACGGAGCGGGCCGGCCTCGCGAACGCGCAATTGGACCGGTGTAATGCCTTGGTCTATATCCCGAGCAATCCGGAATACAATTCGCTCAATCTCGCGATGGCCGTGCAGATCATTGCCTATGAATTGCGTCGGGCCCTCCGTCTCGACAGTAAGCCGGGCGACAGTGAGTTGCCACTGGCGAGTGCCGCGGACATGGAATTGTTTTACGAACATCTGGAACGGGTTTTGCTCGGGAGCGGATTTCTGAACCCCGATAATCCACGCCATCT